>JBEITC010000140.1:0-8491 GCA_040375075.1 Planctomycetota bacterium
ACTTCGCGCGGCTGCTGCGCGTCGACGAGGCGATCGCGGCGACTCCCGACCCGGTCGCGCGCTTCGGCCGCCGCCACTCCGTGCCCGACTGGTTCGCCGCGCGACTGATGGCGCAGCACGGCGACGAAGCCGACGCGATCGCCACGGCGCTGGCCTCGCCGGCGCCGCGCACGCTGCGCGCCAACCTGCTGAAGGTGCGCGATCGCGACGAGCTGGCCCGCGAACTGGCTGCCGAACGCGTGCCGACGCGGCCCGCGCGCTTCGCCGCGACGGCGCTGCACGTTGACGGCGACGCCGACCTGTTCGCGACGATGGCGTTCCAGCGCGGCGCGTTCGAGCAGCAGGACGAGGCGAGCCAGCTCGCCTGCGCCGCCGTCGCGCCGCCGCCGGGCGGCAAGGTCCTCGACGCGTGCGCCGGCAACGGCGGCAAGACGCTGGCGCTCGCCGCCGCGCTCGCCAACCGCGGTGTCGTCGCCGCCGCCGACGTGCACGAAGGCCGGCTCGAGGCGCTGCGCAAGCGGGCCCGGCGCGCGGGCGCGACGAACCTCGCCGTGCACCGCGTCGACGAGCGTTCCTGGACCGCCGACGTGCTCGCCTTCGCCGGTCGCGCCGACCGCATCCTGATCGACGCGCCGTGCACCGGCACGGGCTCGTGGCGGCGCCGGCCCGAGGCGCGGTGGGGCATCGACGAGGCGTCGTTCCACCAGTTGGCGCGCGCGCAGGAGGACCTGCTCGGCCGCGCTGCCGCCGCGCTGCGGCCTGGCGCGCGGCTGATCTACGCCACGTGTTCGCTGCTGGCCGAGGAGAACGAGGCGCGGGTCGCGAGCTTGCTGCGCCGGCGGCCGGAGCTCGAGGTGGTGCGCCTCGCGGAGATCCTCGGCGCGGCCGCCGCGACGCCGATCGCCGATGCCACCGGCGCGTTCCTGTCGCTGCGGCCCGATCGCCACGGTTGCGACGGCTTCTTCGCCGCCGTCCTGCGGCGGCCGCGGGCAGCCTCGGGCTAAGGACGCGGCGCGCCGGCGTTCGATGGTGGGTGGAATGCCCTGCGACATCGAGCCGGATGCCGTCCCCCGTCAGGCTGACGCCTGCCGCGTGATGCGCCGCTTCGCCCTCGTCGGGCTCGGCGTCGTCGTGGCCGGACTGCTCGCGACCGTGGCCGGCATCACGTCGCTGGGCTGGTCGTGGTGGACGGTGGCGCCTGCGTTCGGCGTCGTCGCCGGCCTGCTCGCCGCCGCGCGGTCGCTGCGCGCGACGCTGGCGCAGCGCTTCGCCACGCTGGAGCAGGCGCGCGTCGACGCGCTGCACGAGGCGACGCGCAAGGCGCAGTTCCTCGCCAGCATGAGCCACGAGATCCGCACGCCGATGAACGGCATCCTCGGCATGGCCGAGCTGCTCGTGCGTTCGCGGCTCGATCCCGAGCAGCAGCAGATGGCCGCCACCGTGCAGGCCAGCGCGGAGGCGCTGCTGGCGGTGCTCAACGACGTGCTCGACTACTCCAAGATGGAGGCGGGCAAGCTCGAGCTGGAGACGGTCGACTTCGACGTCTGGCAGCTGCTCGACGACTGCGCCGGCCTGATGCACGGCAACGCCGACCAGAAGGGCGTCGAACTGATCACGTTCGTCGATCCGCGCATCGGCCGCTGCCATCGCGGCGACTCGTCGCGCATCCGCCAGGTCCTGCTCAACTTCCTCAGCAACGCGGTCAAGTTCACGCTCGAGGGCGAGGTCGTGGCCAGCGTCGAACTGGTCGACGACGGACTGACCGAGCAGTCGATCCGCTTCCAGGTGAAGGACTCCGGCGTCGGCATCGCCGGCGACTCGCTCGAGCGGTTGTTCGCGCCGTTCGCGCAGGCCGACGTCTCGACCACGCGGCGCTTCGGCGGCACCGGCCTCGGCCTCGCGATCTGCCGCCGCCTGGTGGAGATGATGGGCGGCGGGATCGACGTCGACAGCGCCGTCGGCAAGGGCTCGACGTTCTCGTTCACGCTGCGGCTGCCGCGCGGCGACGAGGCGAAGGCGCGCACGCGCAGCGAGGAAGTCGACCTGTCGCGCCATTCGGTGCTGGTCGTCGATCACAACGAGACCAGCCGCGAGCTCCTGGTGATGCAGCTGTTGCCGACGCAGATCGGCATCGACGTCGCCAGCAACGCGATCAGCGGCCTCGAGATGCTGCGCCACGCGGCGCGCATCGGCCGGCCGTTCTCCATGGCGATCCTCGACATGGCGATGCCCGGCGTCGACGGCATGGCGCTCGCGCGCGCGATCCGCAACGACCCGTCGATCCCGCCGCTGGCGATCTCGCTGACGAGCTCGCTCGGCACGCGGCCGGCGCTGCCCGAGCTCGCCGAGGCCGACGTGTTCCGCTGGCTCAGCAAACCGCTGACGGCGAACCGCGTGCTCGAGGTCGTGCGCGAGATGGCGAGCCTGCGCCGCGTCGCGCCGATCGCCGCGCCCGCCACGCTGCCGGCTGCCGAGGTCGTCGAGCCGGTCCTCGACGCTCCGGTCCTCGTCGCGGAGGACAACGAGATCAACCGCCGGGTGCTCGCCGGCATGCTGCGGCGCATCGGCTACCAGCCGACGTTCGCGGTGGACGGCAAGGAGGCCGTGCAGCTCGCGCAGCAGCAGGAGTTCGCGTTGATCCTCATGGACTGCCAGATGCCGGAGCTCGACGGCTACAAGGCGACGGCGGCGATCCGCGCGCTCGGCGGTCGGCATCGTCGCGTGCCGATCCTCGCGCTGACGGCGAACGCGCTGCCGGAGGACCGCGACGCGTGCCTCAGGGCCGGCATGGACGACTTCCTCACCACGCCGGTGAAGCTCGACGTGCTGCGCTCCACGGCGCGGCGCTGGTTGGCGCGCGGCGCGCGCCCCGCCGCTCAGAGGTCGTAGAAGCGCAGGTCGGCGCCGGTCGCCTGCTTGGTCCACGCGTAGACCTGGCCGGCGTGCCCCGAGCAGTGCTCCAGCACGTGCAGCACGGCGGCGAGGCCGGTCTCGCGGTAACGGCCTTGGATCGTGCGCTCGCGCAGCAGTTGTTCGACCGAGAGCCCGTCGACGACGTCGCACGCGCGCGCCCAGCAGTCCGCCAGCGCGGCGAGCAACTCCTCGCCGCTGGCGCCGCCGGCGGCGGCGAACTCCGCCGATCGGGCGCGGCGGTCGGGCTCGTCCGCGAACGTCGCCAGGATCCACTGCGTCGTGTTGCCGCGCAGGTGCAGCAGCAGGTTGCCGACCGAGTTGCCGGTCGGCCCAGGGCGCTGCCAGAGGCCGGCGTCGCCGAGCCGGCGCACGCAGTCGCGCAGCCGCGGCAGCATCTCGCCCAGCAGGCGACGGCGGAACTCGGCGGCGACGATGCCCGCCAGCGCGCGACCGTCGTCGCGGCGGTCGGTGGTCACGCGACGATGTCGCGGGCGCGGTTCGGCGTCGCGCGTTCGCCGGCGCGGCGCTCGGGCGCGCGCTCGCCGGCGTCCTGTTCGCGCAGGCGTTGGATCTCCGCCTCGAGCAGGGCGACGCGCTGGCCGAGCGTGCGGTGGCGATGGGTGAGCCGGCTCAGCCGCACGGAGAACTGCAGCGCCAGCGCCAGCAGGAACACCATGGCGCCGAAGAACAGCGTCCACACCGGGCTCGACGAGCCGACGAACGCGCTGATCGCCGTCAGCACGTTGCCCTCCAGCGCGAGCACGGCGACGAACGCCGCCGTGGCCACCCAGACCCACGAGTACTCCTCGCGCAGCTTGCGGCGTCGCATCAGCTCGAACACGACGACGACGACCGCCGCAGCGACGCCGAGCGCGACGTAGCGCTGGCGATCGAGCAGCGGCGCGACGTCGGCGACGGCGTGCGCGAGGTCCGCGATCACGACCACCTCGCGACGGTGTCCCGCGCGCGCAGCGGGGTGGGGCGGCGGATCGGCAGGAGCATCAGCGTCAACAGCATCTTGTAACCGTAGTAGGCGATCCGGGCGCCGCGGTGCATGGAGAGACCGCCCTGGCGGATGTGCATCCGAACCGGAACTTCCGCCAACTTCAATCCGGCACGATGGTGCTGCACCAGCACGTCGGTGTCCGGATAGTCCTCGGGGAAGCCGTCGTTGACGACGCACTCGAGCGCGCGCCGGGACAGGCCCTGGAAGCCGCTCGTCGGGTCGGTGATCCGCATTCCGGTCCACCGCGACGCGATCGACGCGAACATCTTCGTGGCGGTGCGCTTGGCGAACGAGGTCGGCGGCGCGTCGCCAGCGAGGTAGCGGGACCCGAGCACGACGTCGGCGCCGCGATCGAGCGCGTCGACGAGGCGCGGCAGCATCGCGGGGTCGTGCTGGCCGTCGGCGTCCATCTGCAGCAGGCGCTCGTAGCCTTGGCGCCACGCGTGGCAATAGCCGGTGTGCAGCGCGCAACCGTAGCCGAGGTTGTACGGGTGCGAGATCACCGTCGCGCCGGCGGCGCGCGCCGCTTGCGCGGTCTCGTCCGGGCTGCCGTCGTCGACCACGATGACGTCGAGCCCGAGTCCCTGCGCCAGCGCCGACCGGACGACCGCGCCGACACGCTCGGCTTCGCGGTAGGCAGGGATGATCAGTGCAGTGGTCTTGGACACGGCGGTCGGATCCCGAAGGCCGGCGATCCTAGGGAGCCGCAACATGTCGCGCCACGGTCCAACATGCGCAGGAACGCCCGATCCGCCGTCTGCGCTTGGCCGCGCTTTCCTCGCAGGCCGGCGCGCCACCGTTGCTCTGCCGCCCTTTCCGCTTCACCATTCCAACCATGTCGATCCGCCAACTGCTTCCCTGCCTCCTCGGGCCTGTCCTGTTGCTCCTCGCCGCATGCAGCGGCACCCGCGATACCCGCGTCAATCCCGACGCGCCGGACACCGTCACCGGCACCGGCCTGCAGAGCCAGGACGTACGCACAATGGCCACGGACATGGCCGCGAAGATCAAGGCCTCCGGCGTGCTGGCGCCCGGCAAGGAGGGCGAGCGCGCGTCGTTCTTCATCTACGAGCTGCGCAACGACAGCTCGGACACGATCGACAAGGAGCTGATCCTGACGAAGCTCCGCACCAACCTGTTCGAGGCCTTCGGCCGTCAGGTCAAGATCATCGACCGTTCGCCGCAGGCCAGCGACCTCGTCGACGCCGAGCGCCGCATGAAGGAGCGCGGCCAGGTCTCGGGCACGAACGATCGCAAGATCGCGGGCAGCGACTACGTGCTGAAGGGCACGATCAAGAGCCGCGACCGCCAGGCGGGCAAGCTCAAGTCGAGCTATGTGCTGGTCACGTTCGAGCTCACCGACCTCGTCACGCAGGAGCTCGCCTGGACCGGCGACTACGACATGAAGACGGAGTCGGAGAAGTCGGTCATCAACCGCTGACCGTGGTCCGCTTGCGCCAAGCCTTCCGCCGCGCGCGCGCCGCCGCCGCAGCGCTCGCCGTGCTCGCTGCCGGCTGCGCCGTGTCGCAGCCGGCGGTGCCGCTGCGCGACTTCGCCGCCGGCGATCTCGCTTCGGTGCGCAGCTTCGCGGCCGCCGAAGCCGCCGAGGGCGCCGCCGAGAACCTCGCGCTGGTGCTCAACGTCCAGGCGCAGTGCGAGCTGCTGCTCGGCCAGGACGATGCCGCGCGGGCCAACTTCGTCCGCGCCGGCCAGATCATGGGCAGCTGGGCGACGGGTTCGGGCGAGGTCGCCGGCGCCATCCTCGGCAGCGAGAGCAGCAAGACGTGGAAGGGCGATCCCTTCGAGAAGGCGATGAACTCCTTCTACATCGCGTGGTGCTTCCTGCAGAAGGGCGAGCCCGACAACGCGCGCGCTGCCTGCAAGCGCGGCATCCTCGCCGACGCCGAGGTCGGCGACGAGCGCTTCCAGGCCGACAACGCGCTGCTGTTCTGGATGGCCGGACGCATGAGCCGCCTGCTCGGCGCCGGCGACGCCGACGACTACTTCAAGGAAGCGCAGCAGGCGCACCGCTTCGCGCTCGAACACGGCGCGCGCGGCGAGGCTGGCGCGGCGCCGATCGTCGCTCCGGCGCGCGGCAACCTCGTCGTGCTGTGCGAGTGCGGCATGGGGCCGGAGAAGTACAGCGACGGCGCCGACAAGGAACTCGCCCGCTTCCGCTCGCGGTTCCATCCTGCCGTGCGCGCGCGGCTGTCCGTCGACGGCAAGCCCGCCGGCCCTTCGGCGCTGCTCGTCGACGTCGACTACCAGGCGCGCACGCTCGGCGGCACCGCGATGGAAGGCGTCCGCAAGGGCAAGGCGGTGTTCAAGACGGCGGCGACCGTCGCCGGCATCGTGCTGCTCGACCAGGCGATGCGCGCGCGCCACAACCACCGCGATGCGGCGCAGACCCAGGCGATCGTCGGCGGCGCGCTGCTGCTGGCCGCCGTCCTGACCTCGACGTCCGCGGACGTGCGCCACTGGCCGACGCTGCCGTCCTCGGTGCAGGCGATCACCGCCGAGGTGCCGCCCGGGCGGCACCGCATCGAAGTGGAGTTCCTCGACGCCAGCGGCCGCAGCCTCCCCGACCTGCGCCAGGTGCGTGAGGTCGACGTGCCGGCGACCGGCGAGTGCTGGCAGCTGTTCCGCTCGTTGCCGATCGCGCCCGCCACAGCGCCCATGCCATGAGCCCTCGGCGCGTCGCTGCAACGAGCTGCAGCGATCCGCGCTTCGCCGCGCCTTTTCCCGAGTCCGCCATGATGCACATCCCTGCCGTCGTCCTCGCCGCGCTGCTCGCCGCCACAGCCGTCGCGCAGGAACCGACACCTTCTCCCGCGCCGACGCCCGCGCCGACGCCGGAACCGGCTCCGGCTCCGACGCCGGCTCCGGCGCCGACACCCGCGCCGGCGCCGATCGCGGATGGCTGGACGGCGGGCGAGGGACGCGGGCCCAGCTACCGCGCGGCGCTGGCGCACGCGCTCGAGGACGCGGTCGGTCGCAGACACGGCGTCGCGGTGGTGCGCGGCCCGGGAATCCGCAGCCGACTCGCCGTCGTCGGCAAGGACGCAAAGGCCGACGATGCCGGCGAGGTTTGGTTCCGCGGCGAAGCCGAGCTCGAGCGGGAGTGGGTCGGCCAGCAACTCGCCGGCTACGTCGAGACCTACGAGGTCGTGCGCAAGGACCGGGCCGCCGATGGCGCCTTCGACGTGGCGGTGCGCGCGAAGATCGCCGCCTTCGAGCCCGGCAAGGACGCGTTCGTCGTCGATCTCGTCGACGACGACCTGAAGCGGTGGCGCCTCGAGCGCTTCGAGGAAGGCGTCGAAGGCGGGCCGTACGCGCGCGATGAGGGCGCCTACGAGGCGCCTTCCGTGCGCGAGAACCTGCGCGCCACCGGCCGCGTGCGCTTCGCCGCGAAGGCCGGGGGCGTCAAGGTCGGCGCGGCCGCCGATCCGCGCGAGCGCGCCAAGGAAGGCCGCCAGCTCGCGCCCTCGCATCGCGTCGTCGTCGCCTGGCAGCCGATGCAGTTCCGTTCGCAGATGGAGCGTCCCAATCGCGCGCGGCCGACGAGCGGCCCGCGGCCGCAGTTCCTGACCGCCGGCAGCGTGCGCGTCGCCGTGAAGGTCGTCGACCTCGTGCAGGACGTCGAACGGTTCGATCGCGTGCTCACCGTCGACCTGCCGTTCGCGGAGCCCCAGCCGGTCGACAAGCTCGACGCGTTCGCCGTGCAGCTCGGCGACCTCGCCAAGGCGGCGGTCGCCGAGGCGATCTTCTTCGCTCTGCAGCCGCCGGTCGTCACGCGCAAGTGGGCCGCTGGCGACGCCGGCGAGTGGCACGTCGAGGTCGCCATGCCGCGGCGCGTCGCGCTCGCCTACGAGTCGTTCGCCGTCGGCGTCCAGGGCTCGCTCGCGAGCCCGGATTGGCGGCCGCTCGGCCGCGCCGTGTACGTCGGCGGCGCCGACGCGCAGTGCACCTTCCGTCTCGTCGACGTCGTCGACGCCTCCCGCATCGAAGAAGGCGTCGCCGAAGTCCGGCCCGCCCGCAAGTGAGATCCACATGACGACCCGTCGCAACCTGCCGCCGCTCCTCGCCCTCGCCGCCCTCGCCGCGTGCGCCTCGCCTCCCTACGCAGCGCTGTCGATCGAGGCCGACGCCGAGCTCGAGTCGAACGTCGTCGTCGCCGACGCCGAACTGCACGACGTCGTCCGCGTCGGCCGCTTCGGCGTCGAACGCGTGCCCGGCACGAACCAGCTCAAGGTGGTCGTGCCGGTGCGCAACATCGACGACGAGCAGATCCAGGTGCTCGTGCAGACGAGCTTCCTCGATGGCCAGAAGCGTCCGCTCGGCGACGACACCAACCAGCAGGTGAAGATCCTCGGCCCTGGCATGACGGCGACCATCGTCGTGATCAGCAAGCTCGAATCGGCGCAGGACTGGACGATGCGCCTCGCCTGGAACCGCTGAGCCTCGCCATGAAGGCCTCGTCGCAGCTGCTGCTCGCGTCCGTGCTGGCGTTAGCTGCCTGCGCTGGCGCGCCGGCTTCGCGCCTCGCGCCGACGCCGCTCGGCCTGCCGACGG
>JBEITC010000277.1:0-5428 GCA_040375075.1 Planctomycetota bacterium
GCAGCGACGAAGGCCTCGCGGTCTTCGTTGTCGGCCGCAGTCGACAGCATCGTCAGGGCGCCACCGCGGCGCACCGCGACGGTCAACTCCGACGGTCCTTCGCGATGGCGTTCCAAGCCGCTGTCGACGAACGGGCGGCCATCGATCGCCAGCACGACGTCGCCGCGGCGCAACCCGAGCCTCGCCGCGACGTCGACGCCGGAGCGCACCGCCAGCACGACGCGGGCGAGCGGCAGGCAGCCGATGCGCCAGGGGCCGCTCTCCGGCAACCGCGCAGGCGTCACCTCGACCTTGCGCTCGCCGCTGTCGTCGCGCACGGTGAAGGCGACCGGCGCGCCGTCGTCGCGGCCGAGTTGCCGGACCGCGGCGGGCAACGTCGGACCGACCGCGCCGACGCCGTCGATGGCGAGCAAGACGCTGCCGTCGGTCACGCCGGCCTTGGCGGCCGCGCCGCCCGGCGCCACGACCAGCACGGGCGCTTCCGCGTCGGCGACGGCCGGTTGCACGCCGAGTTCGTAGCGGCCGTCGGCTGCGTTCCATCGCGGCGACACGACGACCGCGCGCTCGGGGCCGTCGGCGCTCCGCACGGTGAGCTCCACGGGGCGATGGCCGGCGAGGGCGATCTCGACGAGCGCGTTCTCGAACGAATACACGCGCTTGCCGCTGATCGCGACGAGCCGGTCGCCGGTGGCGATGCCAGCCTCCCACGCAGCCCCGCCGGCTTGCACCTCGCCGACCACCGGCGCGGTGAAGTCGACGCCCGACCACAGCGCCAAGGGGAACGCGACGAACGCGAACAACAGGTTCATCACCACGCCGCCCGACCAGAACAGCGCGCGCTTGCCGATCGGCTTGCCCCACAGCGACGCGCTGGCGCCGTAGCGACGGTCGCCGGGATCCTGGCCGGCGACCATCACGAAGCCGCCGAACGGGACGAGCGCGAGGCGGAAGTCGGTGCCCTGCCACTCGAAGCCGCAGAGGCGCGGGCCGAAACCGAGGCTGAAGACCTCGACCTTCACGCCGGCGCGGCGCGCGGCGAGGAAGTGGCCGAGTTCGTGTATGAAGATCAGGAAGCCGATGCCGAGCGCGGCGAGAAGGATGCTGCCGGGAGACATGGCTTGGTCAGGCGGGTGGTTGAGGCAGGTCGGCGATCAGCTTGCGCGCGGCAGCGCGGGCTTCGGCGTCGGCGGCGAACACGTCCTCCAGCGCGCCGAGCGGCCGCGGCGGCCGGGCGGCGAGCACCTGCGCGACGGTCGCGGTGATGGCCGGGAACGCGATGCGGCCGGCCAGGAAGGCCTCGGTGGCGATCTCGTCGGCGGCGTTCAGGCGCGCGCCGGTGTCGCCGCCCAGGCGCAGGGCCTCGTACGCGAGGCCGACGGCTGGATAGCGATGCGGCTGGAACGACTCGAAGGCGAGCGTCGCCCAGCGCTGCGGGTCGAACGGCTGGAAGGCGAAGGGCAGGCGATCCGGGTAGCCGAGGCAGAACAGGATCGGCACGCGCATGTCGGGCACGCCGCATTGCGCGAGCATCGAGCCGTCGGCGAACTCGACCATCGAGTGCACGATGCTCTGCGGGTGCAGCACGACCTCGATCGCGGCGGGGGCGACGTCGAACAGCCAGTGCGCCTCGATCACCTCGAACGCCTTGTTCATCATCGTCGCGCTGCCGACGGTGATGCGCGGGCCCATGGTCCACGTCGGGTGCTTGAGCGCCTCGGCGGGCGTGATCGCCGCGAAGGTGCCGAGGTCGCGGGTGCGGAACGGCCCGCCGGACCCGGTCAGCCAGAGCTTGCGGATCGCGCGCGGCGACTCGCCGTCGAGGCACTGGAAGATCGCGCAGTGCTCGCTGTCGACCGGCAGGATGCGGGCGCCGGAGCGGCGCGCCAGCGGCATCAGGTACTCGCCGGCGGCGACGAGCGATTCCTTGTTGGCCAGCGCCAAGGGCACGCCGTGGCGCAGCGTCCACTCGGTCGTGGCGAGTCCGGCGGCGCCGGTGATGGCGTTGAGCACGATGTCCGGTGCCGCGGCGTCGAGCGCCTGCATCAGGCCATCGGCGCCGTGGAACCAGCGGGTGCCGGCCGGCAGCGCTGGCGCCGTCGCGCGTCCGGTCAAGCAGGCGACGTCTGGCCGGTGCGCCGCGGCAGCCTCCGCCAGCGCGTCGCCGGACGAGTGTGCCGCGAGCAGGCACGCTTCGAAGCGATCGGCGTGCTCACGCAAGATGCTGAGGGCCTGTTTGCCCACGGAACCCGTGCAACCCACCACCGCTACGCGTCGACGCGCCACGGCGCGATCATGCGCGGGCGGTCGTGGCGATTGCAACGACGGCGCGAAGGTTGCCGCCGCCCGCGTCGCCGCGCATCATGCAAGCGTTCGGCCTGCTCGCTCCGGCGCGCGTCGGTGCGGGGCGGGCTGCTGCCCTTGCTGGACGTCGTCCGTGACCGATCCCACCGCCGGTTGTCGTCGCGTGTCCGCGCTGTGCGCAGCGCCGGTGTTGGCGGCTCTTGCCGCCGTTGCCGGCGCGCAGGACGCCGGCTCGTTCGATCGCGCCTTCGCCGCGATGCAGGCGCCGGGTGCGTCCGGCGGCGACGTCGCCGCGGCTGCATCCGCCTATCTCGCCCTGCCCGCGGGGCCGGAGCAGCGGGGGCGGCTGCTGGAGGGTGGCGAAGCGCTGCGCCGCGCCGGCAAGTGGGACCTGGCGCTCGCGTGCGTCGACGAGGCCATCGCGGCCGGCATGCGCAGCGACGCGCTCGCCGTGCTCGCGGTTCGCACGGCCGTCGCCGGCAAGGCGTTTCCGGCGGCTGTCAACGTCGCGCGGAACTGGAGCGGCGGGCATCCGGACGCGGTGCGGGCCGCGCTCGTCGCCGACGAGGCGAAGGTGGCGGCCGCTGCCGAGAAGGCGCTGCGCAGTGGCGCTGCGGCCGATGGGCGGTTCGTGTTCGCGCAGCTCGCGTCGGCGCGGCCGCTGGCGGCCTATCGCGTCGCCAACTACGCACTCTGCCTGCGCCAGATCGGCGACGTGGACGAAGCGCGCCGGCAGTACGACCTTGCGCGCGCCCTGGCGCCTGCCGACCTCGAGATCGAGAACGACTTCGGCCTGTTCCTGCGCGCGCAAGGCGACCTGGTCGGCGCCGTCGGCGCCTTCTGGCGGGCGTGGCGCCTGGACCTGGAGCGCGACGCGAGCGCGCGGGCGCGCGGGCCGGCGATCACCAATCTGGTGCTGCTCGAGGCCATCCGTCCAGGCGTCGCCGGCGGCGATCCGCTGCGCGAAGCTGCCCCAGCGCTGGCCGCCCGTCCGGACGCCGCGATGCTGCGCCGCGTCGCCCTCGACGCCGCCGTCCTGCGGGCGTCGCGCTGAGCGCGCCGACGCGTGACAGGGACGCGTGACAGGGCGGCTGGGACCGCTACGCTGCTGGCGTCCGTGCGCGCGACCGTCCGGTCGTCCGGTCGCCGCAGATCCAACCCCGACAGGAGACTTCGATGCCGTTCCTCGCCGCGCTGGCCATCGCCACGCTGACTTCGTTTGCGGTCGCCGCGCCCCAGGGCGCAGGCTCGCCCGAGCAGGGCAAGCCGGGGTTGCTGACTCCGGCCGAGCGCACGCAACTGCGCGACAAGCTGACCAAGTACATGCAGGAAGACGCGACGTTCTCGCTGGCCAGCGGCAAGGACCGCGAGAAGGCGCGCAAGGCGCGCGACAAGGCCAAGGAGACCTTCGAGGACGAATGGCGCAAGGCCGAGAAGAAGGGCAACGTGATGGCGTCGATGCCCGACCTGCGCGACGTGTTCGAGAACTGCTTCCTCAGCAAGGCGCCGACCAAGACGCTCGGCCAGCTGTGGAACGAGAAGAACAAGCAGACCACGTTCGAGCACAGCTGGTTCCTGCCCAAGGCCTACAAGCCCAACGTCCCGCACACGGCGATCTTCGTGCTGCCAGGTCGGTCCGGCGCCGACGCGAGCGCGCCGTTCATGAAGGCGCAGGACTACTTCGCCGCCACGTGGGACAAGTCGGCGTTCTCGGCCGACACGATCTTCCACCTGCCGAACCCGGTGCCCGGCCTCGAGTTCGACCCGGTGCCGGACTTCAGCCGTGAGGCGGACGACAAGGAGGAGACGAAGCGCATCGACTGGATGTGGCTGACCTTCGCCGACACGTTCAACGCCAACAACATCCATCGCGGCAAGCTCTTCCTCGACTGCGGCCGCGGCAACTGCGGCTTCGGCGTCCGGTTCGTGTCGATGTTCCCCGACCGCTTCGCTGGCGTGATCCTGCGCGAGCCGGTCGCCGTCGAAGGCCTCCGGCTGGGCAGCCTGCTCGGCGTGCCGTTCCTGATGCTGAAGTCGCCGGCCAACGCCGCGGCGGTCGACGGCCTGAAGGCCGCGATCGAAGCCGTGTCGCCGGGCGCCGTGACCGTCATCGACGTCACCGGTGAGGCTCCGTACAAGGACGCGACGCCGAAGATCGAGGAGTGGATCAAGGGCAAGCGCCGCACGCCGACGCCGACCAAGGTCGTCATCGAGCCGAACCACGACAAGTACAACCGCTCGTACTGGGTCAAGATCACCGTCGCCGACCAGCTCGCGTCGGCCGCGCCGGACAAGAAGCCGCGCGTCGAGATCGTCGCCGACCGGGCCGCCAACCGCATCACCGCCAAGACGGTGGGCGTCGAGCAGTTCCTGATCTACCTCAACGACGACCTCGTCGACCTCGACAAGGAGTTCACGCTGGTCGTCAACGACAAGGCGATCACCGAGAAGAAGTCGCGCCAGTTCCGCGACATGTGCGAGAACGCGATCGTCCGCAACGACTGGGAGTTCCTCTACCCGGTCAAGTACAACGTCAACGTCGCGAAGTGACGTGACGTCGGTGACGCAAGGCGGCGGCCTCGGTCGCGGCCCGGCCGCCGCGGCGGCCTTCCTGGCCGGCTTCGGCTGCATGGCCGCCGAACTCGCGGCCGTCCGGGTGCTGGCGCCGAGCTTCGGCGACAGCGCGTACGTGTGGACCAACGTCATCGGCGTGATCCTCGCGGCGATGGCGGCCGGCGCGTGGCTTGGCGGGCGCGCGGCCGCGAACGGGGACGCGCGCGCCAAGGCGATGCGGCTCGCGCTGGTCGCTGGCCCGTGGATCGCCATCAGTCCCTGGGTGGCGGGCGACGTCGGCGGCTGGCTGCTGCCCGCCGACCTGCCACTCGATGCTGCGATGCCGGCGATGGTGCGTGGATCGCTGGTCGCGACGCTGCTGCTGTTCGCCGCGCCGATGGCGGCGATCGGCGCGCTGTCGCCGTTGCTGGTCACCGCCGTGGTTCGCGCTGGCGGCGCCGTGGGGGCGGCGGCTGGGGGCATGGCGGCAGCGGGGACGATCGGCAGCCTGCTCGGCACCTTCCTGGCGACGCACGTGCTGGTGCCGGCCTTTGGTTGCCGCGCAGCGTTGGCC
>JBEITC010000268.1:0-5636 GCA_040375075.1 Planctomycetota bacterium
GTGATCACCGACCGCGACGGCCGCGGCGAGTTCCTGCTGCCCGACGACGCCGCTGTCGATCCGACGACGCTGACGCTGCTGCGCAGCGAACCCGCCGAGCCGGCGTCGGCGCGCGCGCAGCTCGGCGCCGTCGCCCGCGGCGAACGCCGCGACCTCGGCACGCTCGTCCTGCAGCCAGCGACTCTGCTCGCGCAGGGCCGCGTCGTCGACGACCTCGGTGCGCCGCGCCCGCGCGTCGACGTCGCCGTGCAGGTCGCGGGCGAACCCGCCGCCAACGGCGACGCGACGTGGACGGACGCGCCGTCGCTCACCCCCACCACCGACGCCGACGGCGCCTTCGCGTTCTTCGCGCCCGCGCCGCCGCGCGCGTTCCGCGTCGCCGCCGGCCCGACCGGTGACCACTTCGCCGGCGCGTCTGCGCCGCTCTCGCCCGGCAGCCGCGTCGAGATCGTCACGCCGCGCGCCGGCATCCTGACCGGCGAGATCCGCCTGCCGGCCGACCTCGCGCCGGAGCAGGTGCTGCTGCAGATGACGTGGGGGAACGGCATCGCGCGCATGCGCAGCCAAAGCGCGCCGCTGCAGCGCAACGGCTTCTTCTGGTTCGGCGGCCTGCGCGAGGGCGACTACACGCTGACCGTGCGCGGCCGCTGGCTGACGCTGCCGGTGGCGGAATTCGAAGGCGTGCGCATCGTCGCCGGCAGCAACCAGGACGACCGCCTGCTGCCGCTCGACCTCGCGGCGGCGCTGCGGCGCTTCCAGCTGCGCGCCGTCACCGCCGCAGGCGCGCCCCTCGCCGACGCCGCCGGCGCCGTGCGCTGGCGCGCGCCGACGCAGGGCGAATGGATGACTCCGTGGTCGTCGTTCCCGTGGCGCGACGGCGCCATCGACGTGTTCCTGCCGACCGCGCGCGCCGAGTTCGTCGTCGTCGGTCCGGGCGCGGCGCCGCGCACCGAGCCGCTCGACGCCGGCGCGCACGACGTCGTGGTCGCCGACGCGCGGGCGATCGTGTTCGCGCTCGCCGGCGCGCGCGCGGCGCTTGGGAGCGAGCGGTCGTTCCGGGTGCTCGCCGAGTGGCGCGGCGACGTGCCCGCCGGCGCGGACGGCGAATCGATCGACGGCGCCAGCGCCCTGCTCGGCGCCGACGACCGCGCGACGCTGCGGCTCGCGCAAGCCGGTCGCTACGCGCTGAGCCTGCGCGCCGAGGGCGGGCCGGCGGTGAGTTCGATCCCGACTGCCGACCTCGGCGCGATCGAGGTGACCCTGGCGCCGGGCGCCGTGCACGCGGTCGCCGTCGACCTCGCCGCGCTGGCCAAGGCGCTCGGCGACGGCCGGTGATCGGAAGACCGTCCTACATCTGTCGGTGTACTTCGACCTGACGCAGATGCCGGCGTCGTACCCGACGCTCGCCTCGATCGCCAACGCGATCACGGTCGCGATCGACAACGGCGCCCACGACTCGGTCGTCACCGTCAGCACGAACATCGCCCCGGTCACCGTCGACGACACCGGCTTCTCGATGCTGCGCGGCAGCGTGCTCAACGCAGCGGCCGGCAGCCTGACCGGCAACGACACCGACTACGAGAACAGCTCGCTGTCGGCCTCGCTCGTCGCCGCGCCGGCCAACGGCAACGTCATCGTCTACGCCGACGGCTCGTTCGACTACACGCCGGATCCGGCGTTCGCTGGCAATGACACATTCACCTACAAGGTGAGCGACGGCGACAAGGACTCGAACACGGCCACGGTCACGATCACGGTCACCAACATCGCGCCGACGGCCGTCGCCGACACCTACACGATGGACGAGGACACTGTGCTGACGATCGCCGCGCCCGGCGTGCTCGGCAACGACAGCGACGGCAACAGTGATCCGATCCAGGCCGTGGCGCTGACCTCGGCCGCCAACGGCAACGTCGCGCTGCTGATCGACGGCAGCTTCACCTACACGCCCGCCGCCAACTTCTTCGGCACCGACTCGTTCACCTACAAGGTGACCGACGGCCTGCTCGAGTCGGCGCCGGTCACGGTGACGATCCCCGTCAACGACGTGCCGGACCTGATCCCGGTCAACACGACGGGCTTCTTCCAGCCGGTCGACAACCTGCCGACGATCAACCGCGCCCGCGCCGGCCGCACGGTGCCGCTGAAGTTCCGCGTCACCGACGGCAGCGGCGTCGGCATCCAGGTGCCCGGCCTCGCGGTCGCGGTCACCAGCGCGCTGGCGACGTCGAACGTCGCCACCGAGGACGCCATCGAGACGTGCACGGGCAACAGCGGCCTGCAGTACCTCGGCGACGGCTACTACCAGTGGAACTGGGCGACGCTCAGCGGCTACGTCAACCAGACGCGCCGCCTGACGCTGTCGATCAACGCCGCCGGCTACTCGTTCAGCCAGGCGCAGCTGCAGGCGGACTTCCGCTTCACGAAGTAACTCGATCTGCCCGAGAGGAGCGGCCTCGCGCAAGGGCGGGGCCGAAGCCGGGCAGATCAGGGCGGGGTCGGCGCGTTCGCGCGTCGGCTCCGCCTTTTTTCGTGGCCGCTGTGCGCAGCGCTGCGGCGCCGCACGGCGCATGGCCCGTCGGCGCTGGCCCCGCCAGACTGCCGGCATGCTCCCACGCCTGCTGCGCGCCTTCGCGATCGCCGTGCTGCTGCTGCTGGCCTCGTGCCTCGAGTTCGACGCACAGGAGGTCACCATCCGCTACGACGAGGCCGCCGACCGGATCGACGTGCACCTCGTCTACCGCGGCGTGTACGCCGAGGGCGACCGGAGCGCCGTCGACAAGGCGATCCGGCAGATCGACGAGATCCGGCGGGATGGCACGTTCGCGCTGTGGCAGAACTGGCCGTTCCAGTTCACCATCCCGGGCGAGCACAAGCTGCCGATGCAGGCGCTGCTCGCGCACGTCGACGTCGAGAACGGCGGCTTCTTCACCGATCCGACCGACGTGCTGTGCGCATGGCAGTTCGTCCGCATCCGCGACGCCAAGGCGTTCGTGCAGCAGCTCAACACGCTGCTCGACGTCTGGGTCGCCGGCCAGTTGATGACCGGGACCGAGATCGGCAAGGAGACGCACCGTTGGGACGCGGACACGCGCGACTTCGTCCGCGAGTTCGCGCGCAGCGGCGAGCACCTGCTCGCGGTGACCAAGGGGCGCATCGAGCTGCGCCTGCCGCTGTCGGGCAAGGACCATGCGTGGCTGCGCGGCGTCACGTTCGAGGCCCTCGCCGAGGTCGCGGCCAAGGACGTCGTGCGCGCGGACGTCGTCAGCCAGCGGCGCGCCGACGGCGGCAGCACGACGGAGGTCGGCGTCGCAGACGAGGCCTCGACGATCCTGACGAAGCGTGCGGCCGCCGAACGCTTCCCCGCGACGGCGACGATGCGCTTCCTCGCCGACAACGACTGGTCGTTGGCGCGCGAACCGGAGCTGACGCGCGTGACGCTCGGCGTAGCCGGCCAGCGCGACCTCGTGCTGAAGAAGGCCCCCAACCGGCTCTACCACCCGCTTCTGCTTGGCGCCATGCGCGAAGCGAAGGTGGCGATCGAGGAAACCGTGCCCGACCAGGAGCTCGCCCGTCGCTTCCAGGCGTTCACCGAGCGCGCCGCCGTGCTGCCGCCGGGCGTCGCAGCGCTGCGCGCCGGCTCGCAGCCAGCCGCGTCCGGCGACCGCAAGTGACGTCGCGCGCGTCGTCACCGCGCCGCGCGAACGACAACATCCGTTGGCCGCCGCTTCGCCACCGCCTCGGAGCCTGCGTCACGCGCGCGCCGACCTGGTGCGAGGATTCGCGGTCGGGGCGCAGCCGACGATCGCTGACCACGCGGCGGCTTCGCCCGTGCGCGGCGGCGTGGCCTTCCGTCCCGCAGACTCCTAGCCTCCGGCGATGCACGACGGCGCGCCCATGCGGCAACGTCCCTGGCTGTTCCCGCTGCTGATGGCGCTGTGCGCGCTCGGCCTCGCGTGGGCCTTCGCCGGCACGAAGGACGTCGCCGTCTGTGCCTTCGAACTGCTGCCGCTGACCGCGGTGATGGTCGTGTTCGCGCTGCGGCGGCGCTGGTTCCGCTTCTCCGACCTGGGCTACGTGCTGCTGGCGTGGTTCTTCCTCATCCAGTGCCTCGGCGGCCGCTACGAGTTCGCCAACGTGCCGTTCCCGCAGGCGGTGATGGACGCGCTCGGCCTCGCGCGCAACCCGGTCGATCGCATCGGCCACTTCTTCCAAGGCTTCGTGCCGGCGATCCTGCTGCGCGAGTGGCTGATCCGCCGGCGCGGCCTGCCGCGCGGCGGCACGCTGTTCTGGCTGGTCACCGGCTGCTGCCTCGCGTTCTCGGCGAGCTACGAGCTGCTGGAGATGACCGTCGTCAAGGTGTGGTACCCCGCGTCCGGCCCCGAGTGGCTGGGCACGCAGGGCGACCCGTGGGACGCGCAGATGGACATGACGATGGCGCTGTGCGGGGCGGTGATCGCGCAGATCGGCCTGCGGCGGCTGCACGACCTCAGCATCGCGCGGGCCGCGCAATCGCCGCGCTGACGCCGCCCGCGCTCAGCCGGTGCGATCGCGCAACCGCAGCTGCCCGCACGCCGCCTCGGCGTCGGGGCCGGACGAGTCGCGGATCGTCGCCAGGATGCCGCGAGACTTCACCGCGCGCACCATCGCCACGATGCGCTCGCGGCTCGGCGCGCGGAACGGCAGCCCGTCGACCGGGTTGTAGACGATGAAGTTCACGTAGCCGCGCACGCCCTGCAGCAGCGCGCACAGCTCGTCGACGTCCTGGTCGGAGTCGTTGACGCCCTCGAGCATCGTCCACTCGAACTGGATCGGCGTGCCGACGTCCTGCGCATACGCGTCGGCCGCGGCGACGATCTCCGGCAGCGGGTCCTTGTGCGCGCGCGGCAGCAGCTCGCGGCGCTTCTGCTCGTTGGCCGAGTGCAGCGACAGCGCGAGGCACGGCTTGACCGCGAACTCGCGCATGCGCGTCAGCGGCTTGACGCCGCCGACGGTCGAGAACGTCTGGCGCTTGGGCGAGATCAACGCCTCGTCGTGGATGCGCGCGACCGCGGCCATCACGTTGTCGAGGTTGTGGCTCGGCTCGCCCATGCCCATGTAGACGATGCGGTCGATGCGCATGTGGCGGCGCGCGTGCACCACCTGCTCGACGATCTCGTCGACCGCGAGGTGCCGCTCGACGCCGAACAGGCCCGAGGCGCAGAAGCGGCAACCGACCGCGCAGCCGACCTGCGTCGACACGCAGCAGGCGCCGATCGGCATGGCGACGGTCTCGACCTTCTTGCCGTCGCGCAGGGCGAGCAGCAGCTTGACCGTGCCGTCCTTGGCGCGCGTCTCCTTGTCGACGCGGGTCACGAGGCCGGCGGCGAGCCAGCGCGCCAGCGCCGCCTCCTCGTCGGGCGACAGCCGCATGCCCTTGCGGTCGAACTCGAAGCGGTTGGGCGTGCGGCCCGCGGCCACGAGCCGACGCGCCAGAAGGCCCTTGTTGCCCGGCAGCGCCGCGCACAGGCCGGACAGGCCGCTGGCGACGAGCGGCTCGTCGGGCGGCGGCATGGGCGTGGCGTCGGCGGTGGTCATGGCGGAAAGGGCGCGGCATCCTAGCGAGCCGCGCGCGCCATGCCGAACCCGACGCATCA
>JBEITC010000497.1:0-2869 GCA_040375075.1 Planctomycetota bacterium
CCCGCGACCTCGGCTTCGCCCGCGGCCCGAGCCGCAACAGCCTCGACGCGACGGCGCAGCGCGACCATCTCTGCGAGCTCGCGTTCGCCTGCGCGATGGCGCAGACGCACCTGTCGCGCCTCGCCGAGGACACGATCTTCTTCGCGACGCAGGAAGCGCGCTTCGTCGTGTTCGGCGACGAGGTCTCGACCGGCAGCAGCTTGATGCCGCAGAAGCGCAACCCCGACGCGATGGAGCTCGTGCGCGGCAAGTGCTCGCGCGCGCACGGCGCGTTGCTGGCGCTGCTCGGCAGCCTCAAGGGCCTGCCGCTCGCCTACAACCGCGACCTCCAGACCGACAAGGAGTCGCTGCTGCCGGCGCTCGCCGAGGCCGAGGCCTGCCTGCAGGTCGCGACGCTCGCGGTGCGGCACATGCGCTTCGACCTCGCCCGCTGTGCTGCCGAGGCCGAGCGCGGCTACCTCAACGCCACCGACCTCGCCGACCTGCTGGTCGCTGCCGGCGTGCCGTTCCGCGACGCCCACGGCGTCGTCGGCGCGGCCGTCAACCGCGCGGTCGAGCTCGGCGTCGAGCTGCAGGACCTGCCGGCGGACGAGAAGCGTCGGCTGCTGCCGCAGCTGGAGGTCGACCTGAAGGACGCGCTCGCGGCGCGCAAGGTGCTGGCGCGACGCGACGTCGTCGGCGGCACGGCGCCGGCGCGGGTTCGCGCCGAAGTGGAACGATGGCAAGCGCAACTCTCGGCCTGGAGCCGCGAAGAGAGCCTACGATGACCGACTCCCCCGCCGCGACCCCCAAGGTCGTCGTCCGTTCCGCCGTCGTCGCCGACGCGCGGCCGATCATGACGCTCGTCAACGAGCTCGCGATGCAGCAGGTGATGCTGCCGCGTTCGCCGGCGTCGGTGATCGAGAACATCCGCGACTTCATCGTCGCGGAGGTCGACGGCCAGCTCGCCGGCGTCGGCGCCCTGGCGATCACCTGGACCGACATCGCCGAGATCCGCTCGCTGGCCGTCCACCCGTCGATGCAGAAGCACGGGATCGGCCGGACCCTGGTCGATGCCCTGGTCCAGGACGCCAAGCGGCTCGGCATCCCCCGGCTCTTCGCCTTCACCTACGTGCCGGGGTTCTTCGCCAAGGTCGGCTTCACGCAATGCCAGCACGAGGACCTGCCGCACAAGGTCTTCAACGACTGCACGCATTGCCCCAAGTTCTTGGCCTGCGACGAGATCGCGATGACCAGGGTGCTGGACGCCAAGGCCTCGCCGACGAAGCTGTTCGGCAAGCCGCAACGGGCCATTCCGTTGCCGCAGCGGACGCCGTCGTTCGCGCCGCCGGTGATCGAAAAGCCGAGCAAGAGCTAGGGGCGCAGCGGACAGTGCGGCTGGCAGTGCGGCTGGCAGTGCGGCTGGCCGTCCGGCCGGCAGCGCATCTCGCCTGTTCGCTTCCGCGCAGCCTGCCGTGCCGACCCGCTCGGACACCGTCGCCGCCAAGCCGAACGCCGGCCTGGAATCGTCCTTTCCGCCCCAGGCACAGGCACTTCTTGAAGAATGCCGGGGGACGGCCAGAATGCCGGCACCCTTTTCGCTACCGCTGGGAGTCCCGCGTCCCGGGCCCACCATCGGATGCCGCGCGTTCCCTCCGCGCGGCCCAGACCCACGTTCCACGCCATGAAGCCGTTCGACCCTGCTCGTCTGCTCTCCCTGGCCTCGCTCGCCGCGCTCGCCGCCTGCAGTGGCGGTGGCACCTCGGCCTCTGGCGCCAGCCCGACCGGCGACTTCGTGCTCGTCAGCACCGAGCCGGTCAACGGCCAGTCGATCTTCCTCAATGATCCGATCCGCCTCGACTTCAGCCAGCCGGTCGACCTGGACTCGGCGACCCTGACGACGGTCGGCTTCCAGGCGATCGACGAACTCGGCAACCCGGTCAGCGACCTCGTCACCGGCCGCTTCGCGCTCGATCGCGCCACCGGCGACCTCGAGGCCGGCCGCCGCCTGCTGTTCGTGCCGACCTTCGCGACCAACAACAGCTTCGACAACGGCGGCTTCCGCTCGGGTCGCAGCTACATCGTGCAGCTGATCGGCGGCAACAACGCGACGACGGTGCTGCGCAGCCAGGGCGGCAAGGCGCTGGCCGCCCCGTCGACGTTTGCGTTCAACACGCGCGAAGGCACGCAGCCGGCGCAGATCTACCGCAATCCGGCGGCGGGCGGCCCCCGCCGCGTCGACATGACGGTCTCGACCGCGACCAACCTGACCGCCGTTCCGCTGGGCCTGTTCGGCGCGCCGCCGGTCGAGGTGCGCCTGACGTTCAACCAGGCGCTGAATCCGAACGACGACAACGTGCCGGTCAACGTCGACACCAACCCGCTGACGCGGGACGAGAGCGGCAAGGGCCGGATCTACCTCGAGTACAAGGATCCGGTCTACGACCCGAACCTCGACGACTACACGTGGATCCCCGCGGACGTCGAACTCGAGCGCAACGACCTGACCGGCGCCGTCGTGGTGCTGCGCCCGATCGGCGTGCTGCCGAACAACGCCGTCGTGCGCGTGGTCGTCGAACCGGACGTCGAGGACATCTCGGGCGAGTCGAACGCCTCCGAACCGAGCTACAACCGCCTGTTCGGCTCCTTCCGCACCACGGCCTCGTACGAGCAGCAGTGGAACGCCGTCGTCGAGTCGTTCGACGCGCTCGGCAGCATCGACCTGACCGCGGCCTTCCCCGAGTCGCAGGCGGACGTCGGCCCGGGCTACATCAAGGCCGGCTTCACGTTCGAGGGCAAGTCGACGTCGCTCGAGTACCAGCCGACCGCGAACGAGGTCGTGCTCAACACGTCGTTCACGCAGATCGTGCCGTCGAACGGCCTGCCGTTC
>JBEITC010000260.1:0-5776 GCA_040375075.1 Planctomycetota bacterium
GCCGCTGTTCACCGCCAAGTCGGGCAAGCAGAAGGAACGCCAGCTCACCGCCGGTCTCGCGCTGGCCAGCGGCGCTGGCGTGCCGGTCGACGCGCACACGGCGGCGATCGTCGGCCGCGCCCGCGAGGCGGCGCGCTTCGTCGACACGCCGCCGACCGAACTCGACCCGGCGGCGTTCGCGGCGGCGGCGAAGAAGCTGCTGAAGGGCGTGCGCGGCGTCACCGTGCGCGAGATCAAAGGCGACGCGCTGCTGCGCGCAAAGCTCGGCGGCATCCACGCCGTCGGCCGCACGGCGCGCTCGGCGCCGCGACTGCTGGTCGCGCAATGCGGCCCGGTGCGCGGCCCGCACGTGGCGCTGGTCGGCAAGGGCGTGACCTACGACACCGGCGGCCTGCACCTCAAGGCGCGCGGCGCGATGGAGACGATGAAGAGCGACATGGGCGGCGCTTCGGCGACGCTCGGCGCGTTCCTGGCGCTCGCGGCGCAGAAGCCGAACGTCCGCCTGTCGCTGCTGCTGTGCCTCGCCGAGAACGCGATCGGCCCGGCGAGCTACAAGCCCGACGACGTGCTGACGATGCACTCGGGCAAGACCGTCGAGATCAACAACACCGACGCCGAGGGCCGCCTGCTGCTCGCCGACGGCGTCAGCTACGCCGCCCGTGTGCTGGGCGCTGGCATCGTGCTCGACGCCGCGACGCTGACCGGCGCGCAGGGTGTCGCCACCGGCGACCTGCACGCCGCCGTCGTCAGCAACGACGAGGCGATCGAGCAGGCGCTGGTGCAGGCCGGCCGTTCCACCGGCGACCTGTGCTGGCCGCTGCCGTTCGCGCCGGAGTTCTATCGCTCGGAGTTCGCGAGCCCGATCGCCGACATGCGCAACTCGGTCAAGAACCGCAGCAACGCGCAGTCGAGCTGCGCGGCCGAGTTCATCCACTGGCACCTCGACGGCACCAAGGCCCGCTGGGGCCACGTCGACCTCGCGTTCCCGGCGTTCCGCAGCGACCGCGGCACCGGCTTCGGCGTGGCGCTGCTCGCGCGCGCGGTCGAGCTGCTGGCGCGGGCGTAGTCGCGGCGACCGGCGGCACGGCGGCGGCGCCGTCCGTGCGGTCGGATCGCCGGCACATGCGACGAGCGCGCACAGGTTGGGCGATCCTCGTCTGGTCGCGCGACCGCGCGCCAGCTACCGTGCGCGGCGCACGCGCCCGTAGTTCAGCGGAAGAACATCGGTCTTCGGAACCGAGGGTCGCAGGTTCGAATCCTGCCGGGCGTGCCAGCTTCGGTGCGCCACCCTCACGCCTTCCACAGCGTCCACGCGCCGATCAGCACGAACCCGACCCCCGCGACGTACTTCAGCGTCTGCTCGCTGACGTAGGTCGACACCACCTTGCCGGCGAACACGCCGAGCGCGGTCGACACCACCAGCGCCGCGGCCGCGCCGGCGAACACCTGCCAGCGCGAGATGCCATCCTTGCTGGCGAACAGCATCGTCGCCAGCTGGGTCTTGTCGCCGAGCTCGGCGACGAACACGGAGCCGAAGATGGTCGCGATCAGTTTCCAGTCCATCGCCGCAGGGTACGCGCGGCGCGCCGGCGGCGCTCCCCGCTCTAGCGCGCATTGACCGGCGCGCGCCCGCCGGCCATCGTCGCCGCCGCGGCCGGCGCTTCGCTGCCGCGTCCTCGGCCTCGGCCTCGTCTCCGAACCCGGTCCCGCCCATGCACCGCGCGTCGTTCCTGTCCGACCACTGCCCGCCGATGGGCATCTACGAGACGCTCTACGCCTTCCGCGACACGTTCGGGCAGTTCATGGGCTCGCCCGGCACGCACCCATGGTCGCAGGGCTTCCCGCTGACGACGCCGCTGCCGGGCGGGCCGGCGCTGCCAGCGACCGTCGACGTGACGCCCGACGACCGCCTGTACCCGAAGGCTTGGGGCCACCCGGACCTGCGCGAGGCCATCGCGCGCCACTACAACGAGTTCCACGGCTCGCGCATCGCGCCCGAGAACGTCATGGTGTTCGCCGGCGGCCGGCCCGGCATCTACACCGTGCTCGCGTTCCTCAAGAAGCACGTCGAGGTGCGCATCGGCAACGTCGAGTGGCCCGCCTACCTCGACATCCTGACGCAGACGCAGACCAGCTGGCGCGTCGTGCCGTTCACCAAGCAGAACGGCTTCCATCCGCCGAACCGCGCCTACTTCGACCGCACGGGCCTCAACGCCAAGACGCACCTGATGCCGGTGATCTCCAATCCCGGCAACCCGACCGGCCACACGCGCAGCGGCGCTGAGCTCGCGGAGCTGATCGCGCTGGCCGAGCAGCCCGGCAACGGCATCCTGCTCGACGAGGCCTACGAGATGTTCCACGCCTCGCAGGGCGTCAGCGGCATCCGCTACGTCAAGGACCTCGACGACAGCAACGTGTTCCTCGCCGGCGCGTGCACCAAGGGCCTGCAGAGCCCCGGCATCCGCATCGGCTGGATCGTCGCCAGCCGCAAGAACATCGAGACGCTGTCGAACTTCTCCAGCTTCGGCATGGGCGGCGTCAGCCACCTGTCGCAGAAGTACGCGGTGCAACTGCTCGAGCCGCAGCGCGTCGCGCAGGCGCGCGCCGCCGTCGCCGCGCACTACGGCCGGCAGCGCGAGCGCTACGGCGAGGCCTTCGCCAAGATGGGGCTGGGCGTGCACACCGGCGACGGCGGCTTCTACCACTGGCTGGAGCTGCCCGACGGCATCGACGCCGACACGCTCAATCGCCGGCTGTTCCGCCACGGCGCTGCGATCCTCAAGGGCTTCGACTGCGACATGGCGCGGCCGCACGACAAGGACCCGGGCTACCGCTCGCCGTACGCGTCGTGGTTCCGCTTCTCGTTCGGCCCGCTGCCGCCCGAGTCGTTCGAGGCCGACGTCGCGCTGCTGCAGAAGGTCCTCGACGAGTGCCGCGCCGACGCCCGCAAGGCCGGCCGCGGCTGAGGGCGACGGAAGGCCCCGGGATGCGCGCGCCCCATCAGGCGGCGCGCCGAAGCCTCAGGGCTCCTGGTTGCGCGAGTACCAGCCGATGCCGTGCAGCGGCGCGCGGCCATCGGCGGCGCGCACGGCCTTGAGCGACACCTCGTAGACGCGGCACGGCTCGGTGCGCGCCAGCGTGATCTGCAGCGCGCCGCCGCCGTCGGCGACCGCGACCGCCGTGACGGACTCGTCGCGCTTGTCGCGCGGCGGGCAGCCGTAGCCCTCGTGGTGGTCGTAGGTCCAGCTGCGCACCACGACGTTCGCCGCCGTGGCGGTCGCCGGATCGACCGGCTGCGTCATGCGCGCGGTGAAGCCGCCCTGCGCGGCCTTCAGCTCGAGCAGCTCGAACGGGTCCTTGTCCTGCCAGACGAGGCGCTGCAGGCCGTGCTCGCTCGGGCCGAGCGAACCCCAGCCGCGGTTGGTGAGCCCGCACCACAGCGTGCCCTTCGTCCCCCACAGCACGCGCGTGATGCCGCACTTGAGGCCGCGGCGGAACGGGTAGCACGCGCCCTGCAGCTTGCCGCCGACGTCTTCGAGCGACATGCGGAAGACCTCGGACGAGTATTGGTCGCCGCAGAACACCTGGCCGCGGAACGGGCCGAAGTTGCCGGCCGTGTCCCAGACGAAGCCGCCCGGCGAGCGGCCGCACAGGTCGTACGGGATCCACACCGCCGGCAGCGTGAAGCTGGGGATCGTGCGCGCGGCCTCGGCCATGCGCAGACCGCTCTTCACCTCGCCGGGATGCGCCACCTTGCTCGCCGGCAGCTTGCAGCTGTCGATGCCCCACGGATGACCGTGGAACTCGCCCTGCTGCAGCAGCGCGAACTTGCTCGAAGCGCACCACTCGCCCTGGTTGTCCGTGTACCAGACGCGGCCGTCGGGCGCTGTGCCGACGCCGGCCGGCGAGCGCAGGCCCGCGACCACCGGCTCGAAGCTGCCGCCGCCAGCGGGCACGCGGATCGCCCAGCCGCGCCACGGCGCGCGCCCGAACGGCTCGTCGCCGAACGGCTTGTTGAGCGTGATCCAGAACGAGCCGTCGCCGGCGACCGCCGGGCCGAAGGCGTACTCGTGGTAGTTGCCGCTGATCGGCCAGCCCTCGGCGACCGTCTCGAGCGCGTCCATGCGGCCGTCGCCGTCGGCGTCCTTGCCGCGCGAGAGTTCGCCGCGCTGCGCGAAGTACAGCCAGCCGTCGCGCTGCACGAGGCCGAGCGGCTCCATCAGGCCCTCGGCCCACAGCGTCGCCTTCGGCTGCGCGCTGCTGACGTCGGCGATGCGCCAGATCTCGCCGCGGCGCGTCGCCGCGAACATCACGTCGCCGTCCAGCGCGAGGCCGCCGACCTCGAGCACGACCTCGGGCGGGAGCGGCACGTCCTCGATCGCGACGTATGTCGCTTCGTCGGGCGCGGGCTTCGCCTTGACCGGGCCGGGCGAAGCGGGTTCCTGCGGCGCGAGCAACGAGACGAACAGAGCGAACATCACCATTGGTACACGACCTCCAGCGTCTGGCCCTGGGCGAGGCGGTGCGCGCCGGCGGGCTGGCCGGCGACGAGCGCGCGCACGCCGTCCTGCGTCGGGAACGCGAGCGCGAGCTCGCCCTTGGTGGCGCGGAACGTCCGCACCACCTCGCTGCCCTTCTCCGTGAGCCGCGGCCGCGCTTCGTCCTCGTACTCGACGTCGCCGGCGGCTACGCGCAGCGCCGGGAAACCGTCCGCGGCGATGCGCTGGCCGAGCAGCCGGCGCGGCGCGCCGTCCTGCACGACGAGGTCCTGCAGGACGATCCAGTCGAGGCCGCGCGGCTTCAGCAGTTGGCCGGCGCGGCCGCTCCAGGTGCCTTGCGCGTCGAGGAACTCGCCGCGCCACAGCCAGACCAGCCGCGGCTGCTCGAGGTCGAACGCGAAGTGCGTGCGATCGGACGTGCCGACCGACAGCGTGCGCGCCGACACGTCGCGCAGGAACGCGCCGTGCAGCTTGGGCCGATCGCCGGGCACCAGCACGAGCGAGTCGGGCTTGGCCTTGATGCCGGTGGGCAGCGGCGCTGCGGCGCCGAGCGACAGCCACGTGCGGATCGCCGCCGCCTCGCCGCGCGAGGCTTCGTCGTCCTTCAGCCACAGCGCTGGCATGCGCGTGCCTGGCCGCAGCGTCGTCGGGTGCAGCAGCCACTCCTCGAACCAGCCGGCCTGCAGCCGTTCGTGCTGCACCGACAGGTCCATGCCCTGCACGCCGAGCGACGGCAGGCCCTGGAAGGTGTGGCACGTGATGCAGTTGCGCCCGCCGAGGCCGGCGAGCTGCGCGCCGCGCTTGACGGCCTCGACGGAGAACGCCGGCTCCGGCCGCGGATCGACGCCGTCGACGGCGGCGAACCACTGCGCGTACTGCTTGGCGCGCGCCTTGTCGACCTTCGGCATGCGCACGCGCAGGTACGGCCGCACGCCGTGGCCGTCGCGCAGCACCTTCTCGATCCACGCGGTCTTCAGCCGCTTGCCGACGGCGGTGAGGTCCGGCGGGATGCGGCCTTCGTCGCCGATGTCCTCGACCTCGACGAGCTGCGAGCGCACCGCGGCCGGCATGCCGCCCTTGCCGTCGCGGCCATGGCACGACAGGCAACCATCCTGCATCAGCGCCGTCGCCAGCCGCTGCGCGTCGTCGAGCGGCCGCGCCGCCGCCGTCTGCGCCGCCGCGAACAGGGAGCTGCCGGCCGGGGCCTTGGGGCAATCGCCGGCGCGCAGCGCGCTCCACGCCTTGGCCGCGGGCGGCGGCGGCAGCGCGTCGAAGGC
>JBEITC010000231.1:0-6157 GCA_040375075.1 Planctomycetota bacterium
CGCCACGCCGGCCGCCGCTCCGGTCGCCACGCCGGTCGCCACGCCGGTCGCCCCCGTTGCGCCGCTCGCGCCGGCCGCCGCCGCGCCCGCGGTGCCGGTTGCTCCCGCCGAGCCGGCCAAGCCGGCCGACAGCGACGTCCGCAAGCTGCTCGTGCCGCAGAAGAAGGCGACCGTCGTCGGCCGCATCGAACTGCCGCAGGAAGCGATCCGCGACGCCAAGATGCGTTCGGCCCCGGCCCTGCCGGGCGCGGCCAACATCAAGCGCCAGGCGCTCGCCAAGCTGCAGCAGCGCAGCGGCACGCGTCCGCCGATGCAGTCGGGTGGCATGCGCCGGCCGCCGATGGGCCCCGGCTCGTTCCGCGGCGGCCCGGGCGGCCGCGGCCCCGGCGGCCCGGGTGGCATGGGCGGCCGCAAGTCGAGGATCGCGCCGTCGATCGACCCGGCCAAGCTCGTCGAGGTCGAGGAACCGGTCTCGATGAAGGCGCTGTCCGAGGCGCTCGGCGTCAAGGTCACCGACCTGCTGGCGACCTTCATGTTCAAGCTCAAGATCACGGGCAAGAACATCAACTCGATGCTGACGAACGAGGAGGTCGAACTCGTCGGCCTCGAACTCGAGCGCAACATCAAGGTCGTCGAGCACAAGGAGGCCATGGACCAGCTGGTCGAACAGCTGGTCGAGGAGTCCGAGGGCGAGCAGCAGATGATGCGCGCGCCGGTCGTGACCTTCATGGGCCACGTCGACCACGGCAAGACGTCGCTGATGGACGCGCTGCGCGACAGTGACGTCGCCAAGCACGAGGCCGGCGGCATCACCCAGCACATCGGCGCCTACAAGATCACGACCGAGGCCGGCCAGTCGATCGTCGTGCTCGACACGCCCGGCCACGCCGCGTTCACGGCGATGCGCGCCCGCGGCGCGCAGCTGACGGACGTCGTCGTGCTGGTCGTCGCGGCCGACGACGGCGTCATGCCGCAGACCGAGGAGGCGATCAACCACGCCAAGGCGGCGAAGGTGAAGATCGTCGTCGCGATCACCAAGTGCGACCTGCCGCAGGCGAAGCCCATGCAGGTCAAGCAGCAGTTGATGATCAAGGGCCTGCAGTCCGAGGACTTCGGCGGCGAGACCGGCATGGTCGAGGTCTCCGCGACCAAGCGCACGGGCCTCGACACGCTGATCGAGCGCATCCTGCTCGAGTCCGAGATGCTCGACCTGCGCGCCCGTCCGGACGCCGCCGGCAAGGGCATCGTCGTCGAGTCGCGCCAGTCGCCCGAGCAGGGCGTCGTCGTCACGCTGCTCGTCACGGACGGCACGCTGCGGATCAAGGACCAGATCGTCTGCGGCGAGAGCTTCGCGCGCGTGCGCGCGATGATCGACGACCACGGCAACAACCTGACCGAGGCCGGCCCGTCGACGCCGGTCACGCTGTTCGGCCTCGACCGCCTGCCGTCCCCCGGCGACAAGCTGTTCGCCGTCGAGGACGCCAAGAAGGCCCGCGAGGTCGTCGAGGAGCGCCAGCGCCGCGTCCGCGAGCTGTCGCGCGCCGAGCGCTCGGCGGTCACCCTGGAGACGCTGTCGGCCAAGCTGGCCGAGAAGAACACCCAGGAGATCAAGCTCATCCTCAAGGCCGACGCGATGGGCTCGCTCGAGCCGATCAAGAAGTGCCTCGAGGAGCTGTCGACGCCGGAGGTCCGCGTCAACCTCGTGCACTCCGCGCTCGGCGGCATCAACGAGACCGACGTCAGCCTCGCCGAGGCCTCGGGCGCAGTCATCGTCGGCTTCAACACGATCGCCGACAGCAGCGCCCGCCAGGCGGCCGAGCGCGAAGGCGTCGAGATCCGCTACTACGACGTCATCTACGAACTGCTCGACCAGGTGAAGGCGGCCATGGAAGGCCTGCTCAAGCCGCAGGAAGTGCAGAACGTCATCGGCCACGCCGAGGTCAAGGCGACCTTCAAGAGCAGCAAGTTCGGCACCATCGCCGGCTGCCGCGTGACCGACGGCATCGTCCGGCGCAGCGCCATCGTTCGCCTGTCCCGCGACAGCGTGGTCGTCTGGACCGGCAAGCTCGGCAGCTTGCGCCGCGTCGAGGAGGACGTCCGCGACGTCAAGGCCGGCGCGGAGTGCGGCATGACGCTCGACGGCTTCCAGGACATCAAGGTCGGCGACGTGCTCGAGTTCGTGCAGATCGAACTCGTCAAGCGCACGCTCGGGGGCGATTGAGCCCCGGCGCCGCCGCGACGCGAGGAACGACGATGCTCTACGTCGGCGTGCTGCAGTTCACCCTCGAGATCCCGTACGCGGAGACGCTCAAGGACAAGCGCAACGCCATCAAGGCATTGAAGGACCGGCTGCGCCGGTCCTTCAACGTCTCGATCGCCGAGATCGAGGACCTCGACGCGACCACCGTCGCCACGCTCGGCGCGGTCGTCGCCGGCAGCGACACGCAGCACCTCAACAGCACGATGGACCACCTGCTCAACGAGCTGAACGAATGGCGTGACGGCACGCTCGTCGACCATCAGCTCGAGATCATCTCGCCGCAGGTGGATCGATGAACGACCGCCGCATCGCCCGCCTGCAGGAGCAGATCAAGCAGCGGCTCGCCGAGTTGCTGCAGCGCGAGATCGCCGACCCGAAGCTCGGCTTCGTCACCATCTCGCGCGTCGAGCTCGACGCCGAGTTCACGATCTGCAAGGCCTACTGGTCCGTGCTCGCCCCCACCGCCATCGGCGAGGCCAAGGCCCGCGCGCAGAGCGGCGAGGTGCTCGCCCGCGCCCGCGGACTGCTGCAGCGCGAGGTCGGCAAGGGCCTTGCGACCCGCACGATCCCGCACCTCGAGTTCGTGTTCGACGAGGGCATGGGCGGCGCGGCGCGCATGACCAAGCTGCTCGGCGAACTGAAGCAGGAGCGCGAGGCGAAGGGACCGTCGGAGCCGCCGGCCGCCGACCAGCCGACGGCGGACGGGCCGAAGCCGGCGGACGGACGCGACCCGCCGTCGCGTTGACGGGGTCGGGCGCGCCCCGAAGATGGACGGGACGGCGACGAACGCCGTCCCACCCGCATGCACCTCATCCTTTCCCTATCGTTCGCGGCCCTCGCGGCCGCGCTCCCCGCCCAGGACGCACAGACCGAACAGGCCGCCAAGGCGCGCGCCGCCATGGCCAAGGCGGCCGCCACCGCGAACACCGGCTTCCGGCTGCGCTGGGGCCCGGTCGGCGGCGGCGCCGCCGAACCGGCGACGGGAACCGCCACGAGCATCGCGGTCGCACCGGTGGCCGCCGGCGTGCGCGGGACGATGCGTGGCTCCTGGACGGCGGACCGCCAGCACCTCGCAGCCGAGGACGATCACGGGGACGAGTTCGTGATGGCCGGTCGCCGCACGATCGCGCGCGACGCCACGCGGCCATGGCGCCTGCGCAAGGCGCGTCGCGCCGACGGCTCGCCCGCGCCCTTCTTGCCGGACGTGCCGGCCCTGCTCGCGCTCCTCGCCGACCAGGACCTCGTACCCGTCTGCCGCGACGTCGGCACGATCGACGATCGCCCGGTCGAGATCTTCGGCGCGACGCTGGACGTCGAGCAAGCTGCCGAAGCCGCTTGGGCCGGCATGCTGCCGAGCCACTGGACGCTCAGCCCGCAGCGGCTCAACGCCGGCGCGCTTCGCGCCGCCCAGGATGGCGGTCGCAAGCCGCCGCCCGCGCCCACCAACACCATCGACGTCGCGGTGTGGTTCGAACCGGCGACGGGCATCGTGCGCCGCCTGCACCTCCGCAGTTGGAGCAAGCAGGAGATCATGCGCGGCAACGTCGTGGCCGTGCGCATCAACGCCGATGGCCGGCCGGAACGCGTCGATCCCGAGGAAGCAGCCGCCGAGGAGGCGGAAGCAGCGAAGGAGGCGCACGGGCCGCCGCGCTTCGTCGACGGCATGCCGGTGAGACCGACGCGCGCGGCGTCGGTGCACGAGTTCGTCATCGACCTGACCGGCCACGGCGCCACCGACACGCCGGCGCTCGACGCCGCGCAGAAGCGGCTGCTCGGTCTCTGACGCGCCTCCGCGCGCGGCGCCACGCACCGCTCAGCGCAGCGTCAACGCCGGCGCCCCGGCCGGGCGCGGCACGAAGCGGCCGACGACCGCGTGGCTGCTCGCGCCGGCGTCGCGCAGCCGCTGCGTCACCTTGCCGGCCGCCGCCTCCGGCACCGCGAGCAACAGGCCGCCCGAGGTCTCGGCGTCGAACACGAGGTCGGCGACCGCCGCATCGACGCCGGCGCCGATCGCGACGCGCGGCCCGAAGTGCTGCTTGCCGCGGTTGCAACCGCCGGACATCACGCCGGCGCGCACGACGTCGAGCACGCCCTCCAGCAGCGGTAGTGCCGCAGCCTCGCAGTCGAGCGCCAACCCCGCGCCCTCGGCCATCTCGCACGAATGGCCGACGAAGCCGAAGCCGGTGACGTCGGTGGCGCCGTGCACCGGCAGGTCGAGCACCGCCTCGCACGCCGCCTTGTTGAGCATCGCCATCTGCGCCATCGCCCGCTCGATCAGCGCGGGCGAGGCGACTTCGCGCTTGATCGCCGTCGTCGCCGGGCCGATGCCGAGCGGCTTCGTCAGGATCAGGACGTCGCCGACCTGCGCGCCGCCGTTGCGCCAGAAACGCTGCGGGTGCACGAGGCCGGTGACCGACAGGCCGAACTTGATCTCCTGGTCCATCACCGAGTGACCGCCGCACAGCACGGCGCCGGCCTCCACGGTCTTCTCGAGGCCGCCGGCGAGCACTTCGCCGAGCAGTTCGAGGTCGAGGTCGCGCGGCCAACCGACGAGGTTCATCACCGTGATCGGCCGGCCGCCCATGGCGTAGACGTCCGACAGCGAGTTGGCCGCGGCGATGCGGCCGAACCAGCGCGGGTCGTCGACCATCGGCGGGAAGAAGTCGACCGTCTGGACGAGCGCGCGCTCGCTGTCGATGCGGAACACGCCCGCGTCCTCGAAACCGCGGTGGCCCGCCAGCAGGTCGGGATGGTCGATCGGACCGAGTTTCTGGAGAACCTGCCCGAGGCTCCCCGGCGGCAGCTTGGCTGCTCAACCCGAGCCGGATGCGTAGCGGGTCAGACGCTTGTCGGGAGCGGGGTTCATGCGTTGCTCCGCGCCGGGAACGCCGCGAGGACCGCGGCCGCGACGGCGTCGAGGTCCTCCACCAGCAGCGTGCGCGCGTCCAGCAGCACGTCGCCGTCGGCGACGCGCGCGAACACGCCGATCGGCCGCGCCGCGCGCAGCGCGTCGCACTGCAGGTCGCCGCCGCGGATCGCGACGGCGAAGCTCGGCAGCGGCCGCGCCGGGTTGGCGCCCGAGCCGGCGAACGAATCGCTGGCGACGACGCGCGCTCCCAGCGCCGCGAGCTTGCCGGCCAGCTGCTCGCTGCGGGCGCGCAGTTCGTCGGCGACGGCCGACAGCATGCGCAGCGTCGGCACCTCGCGCAGCGGCTCGCCGTCGCGATAGAGACGCAGCGTCGCCTCCAGCGCTGCCAGCGTCAGCTTGTCGCAGCGCACAGCGCGGTAGACGGGATGCGCGCGGCACTTGGCGATCAGCTCGGCCTTGCCGAGCAGGATGCCGCACTGCGGACCGCCGAGCAGCTTGTCGCCGCTGACGGCGACGACGTGCGCGCCAGCGCCCAGGCTGTCGGCGACCTTCGGCTCGTCCTCGAGGCCCGGCAGCGGCTGGTTCCAGAACAGGCCGGAGCCGAGGTCGTCGAGCACCATCAGGCCCTTCGGCGCCGCGAGGCCGACCAGTTCGGCGACCGACGGCGTGCCGGCGAAGCCCTCGATGCGGTAGTTGCTCGGGTGCACCTTGAGGTAGGCGACGGTGCGTTCGTTGGTCGCCTCGGCGAAGTCGCGCAGGTGCGTCTTGTTGGTCGCGCCGACCTCGGCCATTTCGCAGCCGGCGCGGCGCATGACGTCGGGCATGCGGAAGCCGCCGCCGATCTCGACCAGTTCGCCGCGCGAGACCACGACCTCGCGGCCGGCCGTCAGCGCCGTCAGCATCAGCGTCGTCGCGGCGGCGTTGTTGTTGACCACGAGCGCGCCCTCGGCGCCGGTCAGGTCGCGCAACAGCGCGGCGACCCCGTGCTCGCGCTGGTCGCGCTGGCCGGTGAGGGGATCGACCTCCAC
>JBEITC010000403.1:0-3849 GCA_040375075.1 Planctomycetota bacterium
CCCCTGGGGCCCGCCGGGGGGGGCCCCCCCCGCCCCCCCCGGCCCCCCCCCCCGCGACCCGCACGACGTCACGGCACGTGCCGTCCGTCAGCGGGGCGACCGTTCTCGCGATTCCGCGTCGCAACGAACATCCGCGGATTGCCCCTACGCCGGCCGCCATGCGCGCATTCCCCTAGTGGCTCTCCCACGCAGCGGCGGCGCGGGCGCCGTGGCCACGACGACGCGGCGGCGGCCTCGCGGCGGGGCGTTTCGCCCGCAACGCGTGGCACGCGCCCGGTTGCGCGCCTATCCTGCCGCGCTCGCCATGCTGCGCCTCTTCCCTGCGTTGCCGTTCTTCCTCCTCGCCGTCCCCGCGTTCGCGCAAGACCAGTCGCCGCGCGAGTACCGGCTGACGACCGGCCAGGCCTTCCAGGGCAAGGCCCTCGCCGTCTCCGACGGCAAGGTGCACATGAAGGCGAACATCCTCGGCGCCGAGACCGACCTGCACCGCAAGCTGACGGACTTCACGCCGACCTCGCAGATCAACATCGAGTCGGCCTTCGTCGCCGCCGCGGACTTCGAGGGCCACCTGCGCGTCGCCAAGCACGCCGCCGACCTCGGCGAAGTCGAGCTGGCTGGCGTGCACGCCAACCTCGCGATCCAGTCGGCGAAGGGCAAGCCGGACGAGGCGCAGCGCACCGCGATCGTCAAGCAGTGGGCGGTCGCCTCGCTGACGAGCAAGTTCGACGCCGAGATCGCCGCCGGCCACGTCGAGGGCGCGCGCCACTACCTCGACATGCTGTCGGGCCGCATGCACGACGCCGTCGATCCGGCGGCGCTGCACGCGATGGACGAGAAGCTGCAGGCGCTCGCCGCCAGCAAGCGCACGCAGAAGGTCGCCGCGCCGACGCCGCTGACCGACGCCGAGCGCAAGCACGTGCACGCGACGGCCGACGCCGCCGACAAGGAGTTCCGGCTCGGCCTCGCCAACGCCAGCAAGACCGTCGAAGCCGTCCGCCACTACGACGCCGCCAAGGCGAAGTACCAGGCGTCGTGGAAGGAGATCGAGCTGCTGCTGAAGAAGCACGACGGCGACGCCGCGGCGCACGCCGAGCTGCACGACCTCGGCGCGCACGTGATGGACGGCGCCAAGCGCAGCTCGCTGCAGGCGGCCACGTCGCTGACGATGCAGTCGGACTACAAGGGCGCGATGACCCGCGTCAACGACGTGCTGGCGTACGCGCCGAGCGACAAGGACGCGATCGCCATGCAGCAGACCATCGTCCAGGCGCAGGCCTCGGCGAGCGGCGACTGGCGCTGGGGCTGGCGCTCGGCCGGCGCGCCGGGCCCGAACCCGGATCGCAAGCAGAAGCAGCTGAAGCGCTGAGCGACGGCGAGAGATTCCGTCGCGAGGCGCTCGGATCGCCCCGCGCGGCCGTGATCGCGGCCACGCCGCGCGCGCGCCCAACACAGCGGAGCAAACGTCGCTCCCAACGCTCGCAGGTTGCCGCCGTCGGCCGCGGCGACGGCGATGCGACGCTCGGCGCAGCAGGCGCGGCTCGGAGGCCGGGGGCCCGCAGGGCGCGCCGCGGGTCGACGCCGGCCCGTTGCGCAGATCCCGCGGCGCAGCCGCCGCTCGCGCGCAGCGCCGCTGCGCCGACCACGCGGGCGGCGCCTGAAGTCCGACCGCTGCGATGCGACGGACGCGTCGACGAAGCCGGCGCGATTGCCCCTGCTGGGCTACAACCACGACGTGCTCCGCCTCGCCGTCGCATTGCTCCCCCGCTTCGCCACCGCGCTGCTGGTCGCCGCAACCGCCGCGGCGCAGTCCGTTGCGGCGGCGCCACCGCCGCCCAACGTCGTCTTCCTGCACTGGAACGACTTCCACGGCCAGTTCCGGCCGCAGGCCGCGACGTGGAAGCTGCGGCCCGGGCTGCCGGCCAGCAAGGCGCCGCTGGTCGGCGGCGCTGCGGCGCTCGCCGGCTACGTGCAGCGCGAACGCGACGCCGGCAAGGCGGCGGGTCGTCGCGTCGTCGTCACCGACGCCGGCGATTGGTACCAGGGCACGATCGAGGGCAACGAGAGCCGCGGCCTGCTGACGGTGCAGTTCCACAACCGCCTGCAGCCCGACGCCGTCGTGCTCGGCAACCACGAGTACGACTTCGGCCCCGACAACGTGCGGCGGTTGTGCCGCGCCGCCGGCCATCCGATCCTCGCCGCCAACGTCGTCGTCGAGGGCGCGCGCACGCGCATGCCGATCGACTACGTGCGGCCGTTCGCGCGACTCGACGTGCATGGCCTGCGCCTCGTCGTGCTCGGCCTCGTGACCAAGGACACCAAGGCGGTGTCGACCGGGCCATGGGGCGAAGCGCGTTTCGAGGACGAAGCCGAGGCGCTGCGCATCGTGCTGCCCGACGCCGAGAAGCACGCCGACGCCGTCGTGCTGCTCACCCACTGCGGCGTCGAGACCGATCGCGCGCTGGCGCGCGCGTTCCCGTCGATCCCGCTGATCCTCGGCGGCCACTCGCACACGCCGCTGCCCGAGCCGCTGGTCGAGGGCGCGACGTGGATCGTGCAGACGCGCGGCAAGGCGAGCGGCATTGCCCGCGTCGAGGCGCGCGTCGAGCGGACCGACGCCGGCGCGAAGCCGCAGCTGCGGCTGCTCCGCGGCGAACTGGTCGAGCTCGACCGCGAACGCCACCCCGACGATCCGGCCACCGTCCGCTGGATCGACGAAGCGACCAAGGACCTCACGGCGAAGTGGGACGCGCCGATCGGCACGATCGACATCGCGCCGTACGACGACCGCGGCGTGCGCAGCACGCCGGCCGGCAACCTCGTCGCCGACGCCTTCCGCATCCGCGCGGGCGCCGACGTCGGCTTCACCAACAAGGGCGGCCTGCGCACGACGCTGGCCGCCGGGCCGCTGACGCGGCGGCGGCTGTTCGAGTTGCTGCCGTTCGAGAACAACCTGGTGTCGTTCACGCTGCGCGGCCGCGACCTGCGCGCCGCGCTGCAGAACGGCCTCGCCAAGGACCGCCGGCCGCTGGAGATCAGCGGCGGCAGCTACCGCTTCGTCGACCGCGACGGCGAACGCGTGCTGCTCGACGCGACGATCGGCGGAGCGCCTCTCGACGACGTGCGCGAGTACCGCGTCGCCACCAGCTCGTTCCTCGCGCGCGGCGGCGACGGCATGGGCGCGTTCGCGCGTGGCACCAACGTCGTCGACCACGGCGTGCTGCTGCGCGACGTGCTGATCGAACTTGCGGAACGCGACGGCAAGCTGGTGGCGCCGGACGAGGCACGCATCGCGCAGGTCGACGCGGCGGAGATCGGCAAGGACTGACGCGGCGGCGGCGGCGCATGTCGCTCGGTGGCGACATGGCGCGCGCCAGCGTTACGGCCCACGACGAGCGCAGCGCTGGAGCGATGCGTCCTGGTGTCCGCCGACGACGACGCGCATGTCGCACTGGCGACCGCCTGCGGCAAGGGGCCGCAGCGGCGCGTCGAACGGTCGACCGGCGAACGAGCGCACGTCGGACCGGCGACCGCCGCGAGCACCGGCCGCAGCGCTGCCGCGGGACGTCCGCGGGTGAGCGAGCAGCCGTCGGCCCGAGGATCGACGGCGAGAGCCGTTGTCGGCGACGCCTCCCACCGCGCGCACGCGACCCGACGCGCGGGATGCGTTGCTGCCCCGTTATGGACGTTGGGCGAACGCCGCCGAACCGTCCGCTGTCCAGCGGCCGTCGTCCCACCGCCCGATCGCCGGCGGCGCCAGCAGGCCGCCGTCGCCGCCGAGCCGCGCCCAGCCGAGCGCGTGCTTCTTCTTGAAGCCGAAGAACGTGCTGCAGTCGGCGAAGAAGGCGGCGA
>JBEITC010000163.1:0-7815 GCA_040375075.1 Planctomycetota bacterium
GATGCGGGCGTGTTCCAGGAAGCGGTCGACGATCGAGACGACCTGGATGTGCTTGCTCAGATCTTTGATCCCCGGCTTGAGGCAACAGACGCCGCGGACGTTGAGCCGCACCTTGACCCCCGCGCGGCTTGCTTCGTAGAGGGCGTCGATGATTTCGGTGTCGACCAGGGCGTTGACCTTCGCCATGATTTCGCCGTGCTGCCCTTCGCGGCGCTGGCGCGCGCGCCGCTCTACGTGGCGTGGAAGCTGCCCCTCTACCTGGGGCTGCTGCGCGGGCGCGAGACGCGCTGGCAGCGCACCCGCCGCGACGGCGAGGCCTGACGGCCGCGAAGGCGGCGCGCGCTCACTTCATCGGCGCGACCGGCCGGACCCAGACCCGGCCCTGCGCGTCGACGTCCGCCGGCGCCCCGAGCAACTCGGCCTCGGGGTACTCGAGCTTGCGCAGGTTGGCGACGAGCTCCTGCGCGATGCCGGCGTGGCCGTCGTGGTGCACGACGATCGTCGACTTGCCCGGCGTCGCGACGACGTCGCTCACGCCGGACAGTCCGCCGATCGCGTTCCAGATGCGCGACTCGCAGCAGTCGCCGCAGACTTCGCGACCGAGCTCGAGCTCGGTCGCCCCGGCGGCGGCCACCGGCGCGGCGCGCTCGGACCCGCGGTCCCAGCCGTACGACACGCCGATCGCCACGGCGCCGGCGACGCCGCAGGCGACGGCGACGCCGAGCGCGGCGCGGACCAGGCCACTCGACTTGCGTTCGGCGCTCATCGGCTCACTGCGGGTAGAGGAGGACGAAGTGGTGGCGCTTGAGGCTGTCGTCATTGCGGCCGTCGTAGCCCCAGATATTGATCGCCATGCCGCCCACCGGCGCGACCCAGACCGTGTTGTTCGCCGTGTCCTGCCAGATGCGGCGGCCGGTCGTGTCGGCGAGCACGTGCGCGATGCTGGTGCCGTCGCGCACGAACAAGCGGGTGAAGTTGCCCGCCAGCTTCTGCTCGATCGTCCGACCGTCCGAGCCCGAGTCGAAGCGGCCCTGGACCGGGACGTTGCCCGGCCACGGCAGGCCGACCAGCACGCGGTCGTCGGCGCGCCACGCGTTCTCGATCGAGACGCGCAGCTGCGAGACCGGCATGCGGCCGCTCGGGATCGTCAGCTTGTAGCGGCCGTTCTTGGCGACCGAGAAGTTGCGCATGCCGGGCAGGAACAGCGCCTGCGACGGCTCGCCGATCGTGTGGTCGGCGATCTCGACATTGGAGCTGTTGAGGCGCGCGAGGCGCATCGGCACCAACGAGCTGCCGCCCCAGAGCGGCGCGGTCTCGTTGTCGAGGGTGATGTCGCCCAGGCCGTAGAACAGGGACGGCGTCGTCCAGCCGTTCTGGCCGGCCGGGACGACCGGCGACAGGTTGGGCACGTCGTGCGTGTAGAACGTGCGGTCCGGGATCAGGTAGTTGCCGGCCGGGCCCCAGTAGCCGTAGGGATCCCAGATGGCGCCCGAGACGGACCAGTAGCGGTACCTGCCGGGCACGTACGTCGCCAACGGGAAGCCGTCGAAGTACGGCGAGGGCGTGATGTAGCCCGCGTTGGAGTTGATCAGGCGCCAGCCCGGATTGCGGAAGTGGCCGAGCGCGATCGAGTCCATGTAGAGGTCGGACGAGTCGATGACGCCGCCGCCGTACACGAACTGGGAGTTGCTGGTGATCGTCGGGCCCGCGAACGAGTAGTTGATCGCGACCAGGTCCTCGATGTCGACCGTGAAGTGGTAGCTGGCGAGGCCGATGCGGCGCGGGTCGGCGAACGGCGTGGCCGAGTTGAGGCTCTTCTGGATCAGCAGGAAGCCCAGCATCTTCGCGTAGAGCGTCTGGCCCTGGAAGTCGCGCGTGTTGTTGTCGGCCGCGACCCAGTCGACGTAGCGGGCCTTGCCGACGCGGTGGTTGTAGCCACCCTCGTTGTTCTTCCAGACCTTGTGACGGGACATGAAGAACGGCTCCGGCGGGTCGTAGCGATTGAGCGACGTGTTGCCGGCCTCGTCGGCCGTGATGAACTCCGTCGTCATGCCGTTGATGCGGTTGCCGTGGCCGGTGCACTCCTCGTGCACGAGCGTGGCCAGCTGCGACGGATTGATCGCCGCGTTGCGCGACAGGCCGAAGCAGCGCAGCGCGAAGCTGTTCCAGATGCCGCGGCCGAAGCAGTCGGAGGCGCTGTTCCAGGTGATCGTGTTGACCGGATTGGTCAGCCAGAAGCCCGAGGCCTCGTTGTCGTTGACCTTCATCCGGTGCACGCCCGGATCGCGGACCTTCATCGCCAGGCACTGCGTTATGGTGTTGCGCATCTCCGAGCCGTCCTCCAGGAAGAAGGCGTGGCCCTTGACGTCGACGGCGTAGACGTTGTCGACCGTGACGCCGCACGTGCCGTGGATGGTGACGGCGCGGTTCTCGCTGCCCCAGATCGACGAGTCGCGCAGGTAGTGCGCGCCGGCCGCGACGTCGCCGAGGTACTGGCCGCCGCCGACGCCCTGGGCGTTGGCCGCGCTGTACGACAGCATGTGCCAGTGGAAGGGGTAGCGGCCCATCGCGCGGCGCTGGCCGCAGCGGCGGAACTCGACGCCCTCGACCTGGGCCGTGCTCGTCAGGCCCATCACCATGACGTGCACGCCGAAGCCCTGCTGCTGCCAGTCGGCGTCGTCGGCGCCCTGGATGACGATGCGGCGCGACAGGTTGGCGATCTCCGCGCGCTCGTCGAGCACCGTCTGGGTGGTCGCGCGCGGCGGATTGAACGGACCCTGCGACAGGCTGACGCCCGTGCCGTTGACCGGCGTGTCGAGCGGGTACTGCAGGCGACCCCAGCGGAACGACTGCAGCGGCGTCGTCGTGTTGAGCACGGCGCCGTTGGCGTTGCTGGCCAGCGTGAGCACCTCGGTGGCGCCGACGCCGTAGAAGTCGGTCGTCGACACGGCGATGCGGTCACCGGCGCGCCAATTGACCGCCTCCGCGAGCGCGAAGCTCGTGGCGCCCGCTTCCGCATGGCTCGCCAGCTTCGTCTTCTGCGGGCCGGAGACCTGGCCGAACAGGCGGAGCGTGCCGCCGTTCATGACGCGGATCGCGCGCTGGATGCCGTCGTTGTCGAGGCCCGTGTCCTCGGCGCGCGTCGTGTGCGCGCCGCGGGCGCCGGTGAGCGTCAGCGTCGCGCCGGCCGTGTGCGGGGCCGACGGCGTGCCGATCTCGAGCTTGCCGCCCGGGAGGATCTCGATGCTGTCCGCGGTGATGCCGATGGCGAGCGCCGGATCCGCGAGCAGCGAACCCTCGACGCGCAGCAGGTCGAGCGCCGCGGTATTGGTGTCGAGCACGACGGTCGTGCCCGCGGGGATGTGCACGTTGGTGTTCGCGCCGGGGACCGCGCCGCCGGGCCACGTCGTCGGGTCGGACCAGCGCGGTCCGGTCACGACACCGCCGCCGGTGCCGCCACCCGTGCCGGTGCCACCGCCGGTGCCGGTGCCACCACCGGTGCCGCCACCGCCGGTGCCGCCGCCCGTGCCGCCGCCGGTGCCAGCTGCGCCGGTGTCGATGCCGCCGCCGCTGCATGCTGCGGCGAATGCGACCAGCGTCGACAGGAAGAACGACTTCGCGCCGCGATGGCGCGCGCGCGCGTCGCCATCGACGTGCTTGCTGAGAGCGATCTGCTCGAGGCCGCGACCGACGACGACCAGCGCTTCCTTCGGATTGTCCCTGGTGCTCATCATGTCGCAGATATCGGCAGTCGTGACGGCAGGCCGAAGCGCGCAGACTCACGCTTTCCCGAGCGCGCGATGGCACCGACACTAGGACCGCGCAGGAAATCGCGCCAGACGGGCGAACCCGGGGCGTTCAGCCCGAAACGACGATCCGCCGCGGCTGCAGCGGCGCGCGGCGGTTGGCCGCAACCGCGCTGCGGGCCGCGCTCGCCGGCAACGCCGAGGAACTCTCCACAACGCGGCCCGTCTGCGCGATCGACAGGAGCGCACCCATCAGTATGTAGTAGATGGGGTTGGGCATGGCGTTCGCGATGCTGTCCACGCTGTGGAGAATCACGACGACCATCGCCCACAACACCGGACCGTCGCAGATGCGGGCCGCGCCGACGCGCCGCCAGCGCGCCAGGACGGGCACAAGACCGGCAGCGAAAAGCGCGAGCCAACTGCCCAATCCCGCCCAGCCGTTGGTCCCGAGCAGCATCACCCAGAAGCCGTCGGTGATGGAGATGTCCTTGCCTTCCTCGTCGTAGACGCGGTTGCGGCCCCAACCGCCCCAGCCGAACACCGGCTGCTCGAGCGCCTTCGCGACGAGGATGTTCTCGTTGTCGACGCGCGTGAGGAACGACTCGGCGCGCCGCTCGCTGACGTTCTCCTGCAGGAACCGGATGAAGCTCATGCCGTCCCACCAGCCCGACGCGCGCGTCGAGATGTAGAGCGGCACCACGGCCATCAGGAGCGCGACGAAGACCGGGCTGCGCAGCGCGCGCGTGGCGCGCATCGTCAGCAGGCCCACGATGGTCAACGACACGCCGCCGAGCGACTTGCCCATCAGCGCGGCGAGGAACGCGAGCGGCACGGCGTGCCGGATCGCGACCGGCCCGATGCGCCGCGTCTTCGTGGTGGCGCGGATCGACCAGGCCGCCAGGAAGCCGACTCCCATCAACAGCGTCAGCTCGAGCGGCGACTGCAGGAACACCGACGGCTTCCAGCGCAGCGGGCCGTAGAAGTCGGCGGTCTCCCAGCCGACGCGGCCAGGCATGCCGAAGATCCACATGTGCAACTGCGGCGCCATCCGCGACTCGAACAGGATCGCGGGCAGATAACACAGCACGCCGAGCGCGACCGCCCGCGCGAGCGCGCCGACGGCGGCGGCGTCGACGAAGACGATGCGGCCGATCAGGAACGGCATGCCGTAGGCGAACACGTAGCGCAGCGACGACGAGAAGCCGTCGAAGGCGCCGAGCCCGTTGGCCAGCGACGAGGCCATCGGCGAACAGCAGAACACGAGGATCGGCAGGTCCCACGCCGACAGGCGCACGTAACGGTCGCCACGCCATCCCGAGAGGAACACGCCAGCCAACGTGGCGCAGCCGATCAGCGTCTCCTTGTCGAGGTCCGGCACGCCCGGCAGGTCGATGCGCAGCAGCGGCATCGACAGCCACGCCGCCACGATCGCCTGCGCCACCGCCGTCGACGTCGCGCGGCGGGAGAGCACGTGCCAGAACGCCCAGAGCGGAGCGACGAAGAAGACGAGGTAGCCGAAGGCGATCATGGCCGGCTCTCGCGCGCGCTGCTCAGCGGCCCGCCAACCGCTTCATGCCCCGCCAGAGGATCGGCGGCACGAAGTCGCGCAGGCGCAGACCCTCGCCGGACTCATTCGGCAGCGCTTCGCCGGGCCGCTCGCGGAAGACCGTCGAGTGCGCGCTCGCCTGGGAGCCGTCGCTCCGGCCGTTGGTGTAGTAGTAGAGGGCGATCGACTTGCGCGACCAGCCCTCCGGGCAGGCGAGCGCGTTGGGGTGGCCGTGCCACGACTTCTCGGTCGTCGAGAACAGCGCGACGCGGTTGAAGACCGGCAGGATGCGCTGCTCGCAGCGGGTCATGCCCTCGTCCCACAGTTCGAGGTGGCCGCCGTACTCCTCGCGCCAGTCCTTGTTGAGGTACAGCAGCAGGTTGAGCCGCCGGTCGAGCTGGTAGGCGCCGTGCTTGTTGAAGTCGACGTGCACGCCGAGCTTGCCGCCGCGCACGATCTGGTGCATGCCGCCGCCGGACAGCTGCGGGTCCGGGATGAGGTCGGGGATGCCCGTCAGCTGTTCGAGGAAGCGCAGGAAGACCTGCGAGTTCATCTGCCAGATCAGGTCGCGGATCGCCGGGCCCAGCAGCGCCTCGTCGTTGCAGGCGAGCTTCACCTCGCGCGAGTTCTGGAAGCGCTGCCAGGCGATGTCGCCGGGCTTGGGGAACTCGGCGAGCGCGGCCTCGGCGACCTCGACGGGAAAGAAGTCGTCGATCGCGATGTGCGGGAACGGCTTCGCCTTCTGGTACTTGGCGCACAGCGCGGCCGCGCGCTGGTAGAGGACGTCCGGGGCGATGCTGTACGTGGCCATGCTGCGTCGAAACGCTTCCCGCGTCGGAGCGTAGCACGCCAGGAGGTCGCGGATCGCGGAATATGCCGCGCCGCACATCCGCACTTGGACCCGTCCCGCGACGGGAGCCATGCCATCGATGGCTTCGGCGCTTCACGCCCGATCGTCGCTCGAAGACGCGGTCCGTTCGGCCGCGGCGGAGCGTCGCGATCGGCAGGAGACGCGTCGGCGCGTCGTCGCGCGGCTTGACCGATGCCCCCTCGCTTTCGATCATCGGGCGCTGCGCCCCATGCTCGGCTACCTGATCAATCAGCATCCGGCGGCCAGCCAGACGTTCATCCGCCGCGAGATCGCGGCGATCGAAGCCGCCGGCGTGCCGGTCCGTCGCTTCGCGGTGCGCGGCTGGAACGGACCGCTCGTCGATCCCGAGGACCGCGCCGAGCAGGAGCGGACCGCGCGCATCCTCGACGTCGGCGCGCTCGGCCTCGCGCTCGCCGTGATGGCGACCGCGCTGGCGCGGCCGGCGGCCTTCGCGCGCGCGCTGGCGATGGCGTGGCGCATGGGCGGCCGTTCGCGCCGCGGCCGCTTGCTGCACTGCGCGTACCTCGCCGAGGCCTGCGTGCTGCGGCGCTGGTGCGACCGCGACGGCGTCGACCAGCTGCACGCGCACTTCGGCACCAACTCCGCCGCGGTGGCGCTGCTCTGCCGCCGGCTCGGCGGTCCGCGCTACAGCTTCACCGTGCACGGACCGGAGGAGTTCGACGATCCGCACGGGCTGTCGCTCGCCGACAAGGTCGAAGGCGCCGCGTTCGCGGTGGCGATCTCCGAGCACGGCCGCAGCCAGCTGATGCGCTGGACGCCGGCGACGGACTGGCCGAAGCTCCGCGTCGTGCGCTGCGGCGTGGACCCGGCCTTCCTCGCCGCGCCGCCGTCGGCGTCGCCGCGCGACGGACGCCCGTTCCTGCTCAACATCGGGCGGCTCGTCGAGCAGAAGGGCCAGCTGACGCTGGTCGACGCGGCAGCGAAGTTGCGCGACGCCGGCCGCGACTTCGAGCTCGGCATCGTCGGCGACGGCGAACTGCGCGCGGCCCTGACGGCGCGCATCGAGGCGCTCGGCCTCGGCGAGCGCGTCCGGCTGCTCGGCTGGCGCAGCGGCGCCGAGATCCGTGAACTGCTGCTGCGCAGCCGCGCGCTGGTGCTGCCGAGCTTCGCCGAGGGCCTGCCCGTCGTGCTGATGGAGGCGCTGGCGCTGCGGCGGCCGGCGGTGACCACCTGGATCGCCGGCACGCCCGAACTCGTGCGCGACGGCGAGAGCGGCTGGCTCGTGCCAGCGGGCGACGTCGATGCGCTGGCCGCGGCGATGGCCCGCGCGCTCGACGCCGACGCCGCCACGCTCGCGCGCATGGGCGAAGCAGGCCACCGCGCGGTCGCGGCCAACCACGACGCCGCGCGCGAAGCGCGCAAGCTGCTCGCAGCGCTCGAAGCCGCCGGGGCCTGACGCGCGCCGATCAGCCGGCCGGGCCCTTGTACTCGATGAGACGCCGGTCGCCGCCGCGCGCTCGTCGCCAGCACCACGTCGCCATGCCGTGCAGGCACGGCCACTTGGCGAGCAGCATCCACGTCGCATAGGTGCGCGCGTCGGCGACCGACCACCGCTGGCCGGCGCGGCGCGCGACCCGCGCCCACAGCAGGCCGTAGAGCGCCGCGCCGCCGGCGAGCGCAGCGGCCGC
>JBEITC010000115.1:0-9284 GCA_040375075.1 Planctomycetota bacterium
CCGGTGGTCGCTCGCCGCGTTGCGGCGGCTACCAGACACCCGCGCCGCAGGCCGGAGCCGCCGCAGCGGGCTGGCGGCTCGTTTCGCCGGTGGTCGCTCGCCGCGTTGCGGCGGCGACCAGACAATCAGAAGCTGACGCCCAGCGAGATCTCGGCGTAGACCGACTGGTCGATCTGGCCGTCGACCGGATCGAAGGCCGTCGCGCCGGTCGTCAGGCTGTAGTCACCGGCGACGACGACGCCGCCGCGCGCCATGAACGACACGTTGTCGGTCATCCGGGCCATGAAGCCGACGTAGCACACGGCCTCCTGCACGCGCGAGTTGGCGCGCTGGCCGTTCTCGGGCGAGGAGCGCGGCATGTGCACGTGGTACTCGGCGCCCTGCACGAAGCCACCGAGCAGGATGCCGAAGCTCTGGCTCGGCCACAGCGAGAACTCGATGCTCTCGGGCGCGAGCACGTCCATGCGCAGGCCTTCGGACAGCTCCCAGCTGAAGCCGAGGATCGGCAGCCACGGCGCGTCCTCGTAGACCTGGTTGTAGCGCGCGCCGAACTTGAAGAAGAAGTTGTCGAGCGAGCGGACGGTGAACATCCCGTACGAGGGGAAGTCGAAGTCCTGGTGGTGCAGCGTGTCGTCGATGTCCGACCAGATGCCCGGGTGCGTCTCGGCCTCGAGCAGCACGCTGTCGGTCAAGAACACGCCGAAGCCGAACTTGCCGCCCATGCCGTAGAGCGTCTCGTCGCCCCAGCCGTCGTCGGCGTTGGTGCCGCCGTCGCCGAACGTGCTCGACGTCAGGTAGCGGCGCGCCTTGTAGTAGGCGCCGAAGGTCAGGTAGCCGTCCGTCGACACCAGCGGCCGGAAGGTCGCGTCGAAGTTGGTGCCGAGCATGTCGAAGCTGCCCTCTTCGTTGTTGATGCGCGCGTTCGGCATCAGCGAGGCGCCGATCGACACGTCGGGCGTGTAGCGCTGGCGGCGATCCATGAACTCGCCGTGGTGGACGAGGAACTGGCCGCGCAGCGTGTAGTCGACGTCACCCTGCGGTGCGCCGGCCGTCGACAGGCCGTAGGCGTCCGCGTACGTCGGGGTGTTGACGCGGTTGGAGCCGCCGTTCGACGGGGAGGAGAAGGTGGCTTGCGCCGTCGCGCTGGCGACGAGCAGGCTCACGCCGAGAAGCAATCGTGCGGTGGTATAGCGCATACGCCCTGATCTGACCGTGGTTGACCGGACCGGATCGTGGCCTGCGGTCCAACGGATTCAAGGGCAATGTCCCGGCCGTCCGGGGTGTCTGCAGCCGCCTGAGGCGGTGGCCTCGCGGGCCCGCGCCGTCAGCGTTGGAAGATCGGCAGGTACTGCTTGGGCATCTGCAGCAGGATGCAGGCGACGGCCGTGCCGAAGGCGTCGCCCGGGCCGGTCCGGTTGCGCCAACGGCCATCGGACTCCTGGCTCGCCAGCAGGTCGGCCGCCAAGCGGGCGAACCAGCGGCGCAGCCGCGGCCCGCCGCTCTGGTAGAAGGCCTGCGCGGCGTAGTAGTTGCCGTACCAGTAGAAGTAGTGGCCGCCGTACCAGTCCTGCAGGCGCGGGTACTCGGCCTCGAGGAACGTCAGCACCGGGTCGGACAGGTCGTCGTCGTGCACGCCCGCGCTGCGCAGGGCGGTCAGCGCGGCGGCGTTGATGGCGTAGTCGGCCGGCTTCTCGAACTGGCCGCGGCCATGGATCTTGTAGTAGTAGAGCCCGGCGTAGGGCCCGCGCGGCACGCGGCTCGCGCGCACGTAGGCCAGCGCCTTGTCGATCGTGCCGGTCGGCACGCGGATGCCAATGTTGCGCGCCGCCCGCAGCGCCTGCAGCTGGCAGACGGTCACCGACAGGTCCAGTTCGGTGTCGAACGGGTTGTAGCGCCAGCCGCCGAGTTCGTTCTGGCAGTCGACGATCAGGTTGACCGCGCGTTCGAGCGCTTCCTTCGTCTTGGCCGTCGCGTCGGCGCCGTAGACCTCGGCGAGGAACAGCGTGGCGAAGGCATGGCTGTACATGCGCGTGCCGGCGTCGCTCAGGTAGCCGTTCTCCTGCGCGGTGCCCTGGATGTAGGCGACGGTGCGCTGCACGGCGTCGGCGTGCGGTCCGCGGTCGGGCAGGCTGCCGCCGGCGAGGAAGGCCATGCCACACAGCGCGGTCACGCCCAGGTGGCCGCGGCCGAGCGCCGCTTGCGCCTCCGGCGGCAGTGCCTGCGCCAGGAGCTCGTAGTCGTCGCCGATCTTGTGCCCGACGTAGCCGAGCCAGCAGCCGGCCGGCGTTTGCTGGCGCTTGAGCCACTGCAGGCCGCGCTCGGCGGCGGCCGCGCAGCGGACGGCCGCGTCCTTGTCGAACCACGCTTCGGCGTCGGCGGCGCCGGCCTTCGGCGCAGGTTCCTGCGGCGTGAGCGCCGCGGCGAAGGCCAATGCGAGCGTGGTGAGCATGGCGCGGGTCAGGCCAGCAGGCCCTTCTGCACCTTGCCGTAGACGTCGGTCAGCCGCAGGTCGCGGCCGCCGAAGCGGTAGGTGAAGCGCTCGTGGTCGATGCCGAGCTGCCAGAGGATCGTGGCGTGCAGGTCGTGCACGGTCACCGGATCGACCACGGCCTTGTAGCCGTACTCGTCGGTGGCGCCGTGGCTGTGACCGGCCTTGAAGCCGCCGCCGGCGACCCACATCGAGAAGCCGAACGGGTTGTGGTCACGGCCCGAGCCGCCCTGCGCGAACGGCGTGCGACCGAACTCGCCACCCCAAAGCACGATCGTCTCGTCGAGCAGGCCGCGCGCGTCGAGGTCGGCGAGCAGCGCGGCGATTGGGCGGTCGACCATGCGGCAGTTGTCGGCGAGGCCCTTCGGCAGGTCGCCGTGCTGGTCCCAGCGGTCGTGGCGCGTGTCGGCGCAGGTGAGCTGCACGAAGCGCACGCCGCGCTCGACGAGCCGGCGCGCGAGCAGGCATTGGCGCGCGAACGTGCGCGTCGGCTCGTATTCGTCATCGCAGCCGTACATCGCCTGCAGCGCCGGCGACTCGCCCTGCAGCGCGGTCAGCTCGGGCACCGCGGCCTGCATGCGGAAGGCGAGTTCGGCGTTGGCGACGGCGGCGTCGATGGCGGCGTCGGCGCCGCTGCGGCGGCGCGCGACTTCGTCGAGCGCGCGGCCGAACTGCAGCTTGCGGCGCTGGCGCTGCGGGTCGCGTTCGCGCGGCGCGATGTTGGCGACCGCGTCGCCGCGCGTCTGGAACACCGATCCCTGGCTGTGCGCCGGCAGGAAGCTGCTGTGGAAGCAGTCGATCCCGCCGGGCGGGATCAGGCCGCCGTTCAGCACCACGTACGCCGGCAGGTCGGTCGACTCGCAACCAAGGCCATACGCGATCCACGCGCCCATGCCCGGACGGCCCTGCAGGCCGTGACCGGTGTGCAGGAAGTAGTTGGCGTTGGTGTGCTCGCTGAAGTCCGCGACCATCGAGCGCACGACGCACAGGCGGTCCGCCTGGCCCGCGAGCCGCGGCATCAGGTCGCTGATCCACTGGCCGCTGTCGCCGCGCTGCGCGAACTTCGCGCACGGGCCGAGCGTGTTGCCGTTGTCGTTGAACTGCGTCGGTTCCTTGCGCAGCGGGAACGGCTGGCCGTTCTCGGCTACGAGGCGTGGCTTGTAGTCGAGCAGGTCCTGGCCGCTCGGCCCGCCGTCCATGTAGAGGAAGATCACCGACTTCGCGCGCGGCGCGTGATGGCGCACTTGCGCGCCGGTGTCGCCGCCGCCGAACAGGTTGGCGAGCGGCAGCGCGGCGAAGCCGTTCCAAGCGCGCTGCAGGAATGCGCGCCGCGTCGGCGGCAGTTGGTGGTCGGGGCTCATCGCAGGTACAGGAACTCCTGGGCGAGCACGAGGCCGTGCAGCAGGTCGGGCCACGCCGTTTCGTCGCCAGCGGCCAGGAACTCGCGGCAGATCGCCGCCTCGTCGGCTGCCGGCGCGCGGGCGAAGGCGCGCAAGAACGCCGCTGCGACGCGGGCGTCCGCGTCCTGGTCAGCCTGCGCGGCGAGCAGCGCGTTGGCCCACGTCGTGCACTGTTGGTGCACGAACGGATCGTTGGCGAGGGTCAGCGCCTGAGCCGGGACGTTGGAGACGTTGCGCATGCCGACGGTGGCGAAGGGCGTCGGCAGGTCGAACGCGAGCAGCATCGCCGGCAGGAAGTTGCGCCGCACGGCGAGGTAGATGCTGCGGCGGCCGTCGCCATCGAGCGGGCCGGCGCGGTCGGGGCGCCCGCGCGCCTTGACGATCGTCTCGCGCGGCAGCTCGATCGGGGGGCCGAACGGCTTCGGGTCGAGCCTGCCGCTGATCGCCAGCAGCGCATCGCGCACCGATTCGGCGTCGAGGCGCTGCACGTTCTGTCGGTGCAGCAGCACGTTGGCCGGGTCGGCGCTGTCCGCGTCGGCGCGTCGCGCGCTGTCCTGGCGGTAGGCCGCCGAGGTGACGAGCTGCCGGAGCGCCCGCTTCATCGACCAGCCGTGCCGCAAGAAGTCGTCGGCGAGCCAGTCGAGCAGCTCGGGGTGCGTCGGTTGGTCGCCGAGCGCGCCGAGGTTGTCGACGCTGCGCACGATGCCGCGCTCGAACAGCTGGCGCCACAGACGGTTGACCAGCACGCGGGCGACCAGCGGCGCGCCGTCGGTCGTCATCGCTTCGGCGAGTTGCAGGCGGCCGCTGCCGGCGCCGGGCGCGAACGCGGCATCGCGCGCCAGCGCCTGCAGGAAGCGGCGAGGCGCTGGTTCGCCAGGATTGCGGTGGTCGCCGCGGACGGCGACAGCGAGGTCGCGGCCGGTGCCATCCGCCATCGACGGCAGTGTCGGCGAGACCGGCACCGCGGCGCATGCTTCGCGCAGTTCGGCCAGCGCTGCAGCGACGTTCGCCGGCGGCTCGGTCCACGCGTGCCGCGGCATCGGCGTGGCGTCGGCGGCTGGCGGCGGCTCGCGGTGCGGCGACAGCACGACGGAGTGCACCGCGATCCAGCCGTCGTCGGGATACGAGCCGCGGTCGCGGTCGGGATCGGCGAGGTCGTGCGCGCGCTGGTCGATCGCCTGCACGAACGCCGGTCGGCCGGCCCACGCGCCGCAGTCGAACGTCAGCCAGTGCGCGTCGGGGTTGCCGACGCCCTTGTGCAGTTCGCCGTAGATCGGCGCGCGCACGAGGTGGAAGCCGTCGACGATCACCTTGATGCGGGCGTGCTGGCCGGCGGCGCGGACGTGCACGTAGCGCGCGGTCAGGGGGAAGGTCGGCGACGCCAGCGTGCCTTCGCGTTGGCGGCCGGCGACGGCGCTGTGCCAGAACGGGCCGGGGAGCTGCCGCAGTTCCGGCGCCGCGGCGGTCGGATCAAGGCAGATCGGACCGCGCCACGGCTGCGGCCCGAAGCCGTCGTTGGTGCGGAACCAGCCGGTTGCAGCGTCGTCGGCGCTGGCGACCACGATGTCGCCGTCGCGGGGCGTCGGCACTGCCAGCGTCGCTGCGGGCGCTGGGCCGAGTTCCTGCTGCCATGCGGCGGCAAGTCCGCGCTGCGCGGCGAGAGCGCGCTGGAACGGCGCGCCCTGGACGTCGGCGGGGCAGACCGGCGCCTGCACGAAGCGCGAACTCTGCACGAAGCCGGCGAAGGCGTAGTAGTCGGTCGCGCGGATGGCGTCGAACTTGTGGTCGTGGCAGCGGGCGCAGGCGATCGTGAGGCCGAGGAACGCCTTGCCGAGCACGTCGACCTGGTTGTCGACGCGATCGGCCTCGTGCTTGCCGGCGTCGACCGGCGAGTGCGTCTGCTCGACGAACCAGTACGCCGCCGTCGCCTGCACGCTCTCGTCGGCCCCGCCCTCGCCGAGCCGCGGCGCTGGCAGCAGGTCGCCGGCGACGTGTTCGCGCACGAACTGGTCGAACGGCACGTCGTCGCGGAACGCGCGGATGACGTAGTCGCGGTAGCGCCACGCGTTGGGCACCTCGAAGTCGAACTCGTGGCCGAGCGTCTCCGCGTAGCGCACGAGGTCGAGCCAGTGGCGCGCCTGGCGCTCGGCGTAGTGCACGCTGCCGAGCAGCGCGTCCGCTTCGCGCTGCCACGCGGCGTCGCTCGGGTCGGCGCAGAAGCGCGCCACGGCTTCGGGCGTCGGCGGCAGGCCGACGAGGTCGAACCACAGGCGGCGCAACTGCGCGTGCGGCGGCGCTGGCGGGGCGCGGCGCAGTCCGGCCGCGGCGAGCTTCTGGTCGATGAAGGCGTCAACCGGATGGCCGGCGATCGGCGGGGCGTCGGCGCGCAGCGGCTGCCAGGCCCAGTGCGAACTGCGTCGCTGCGTGAACTCGTCGGCGCCGACCGGCGGCGGCACCTGTGCGCGCGCGGCGCCGACCAGCAGGACGGCGGCGACGGGCCACAGCGCGTGCGCGAGGAACGAGGCCATGGCGCGTTTTTGTAGGTGGTCGCCGCAGGAGCGGCAACCCGCTAGCTTGTCACGACCTCGCACACCATGAAGAAAGCCGCCCGCGCAGCGACCTCCCGCACGCCCGATCCGCGACTCGACCACGAGCCGCGTCCGTTCACGCTCGCCGGCCGCACCGCGCTGGTGACCGGCAGCAGCAAGGGACTCGGCAAGTCGATCGCCTTCGCGCTCGCCAACGCGGGCGCCAAGGTGGCGATCAACTTCGCCCACGGCCAGGAGACCGCCGAGGCGACGTTCGCCGAGTTCGCCGCGCGCGGCTACGAGGGCATGCTGGTGCGCGCCGACGTCACCGACGAGAAGCATGTCGCCAAGATGTGCCACGCGGTCGAGAAGCGCCTGGGCCCGATCGACATCGTCGTCGCCAACGCGACGCCGGCGCAGCCGCAGAAGCCGTTCGAGCTGTACGACTGGGAGTTCCACCAGGAGATGCTCGACTTCTTCGTCAAGTCGCCGTTCCTGCTGACCCGCTGCGTGCTGCCGGGCATGAAGCAGCGCCGCCACGGCCGCATCCTCAACATCGGCAGCGAGGTCTTCCGTCGCGGCGTGCCCAACTTCGCGCCGTACGTGGCCGCGAAGGGCGCGCAGGCGGGCTGGACGCGCAGCATGGCGACCGAACTGGCGCCCTGGAACATCACCGTCAACATCGTCTGCCCGGGCTGGATCCCGGTCGAGCGCCACAAGGACGACCCGAAGGAGCAGAAGGACGCCTACAAGTCGCTGATCCCGATGCGCCGCTGGGGCGTGCCGGCCGACATCGGCGGCGTGTGCGCGTTCCTCGCCGGGGACGCCGCCGCGTTCATCACCGGCCAGGACATCGCCGTCAACGGCGGCATGACGGTGACGTGAGAGGAGCCATGACCATGCATCGCCGCGCCCTGTTCGCGTTCCTGCCTGCGTTGCTGCTCGCCGTCGTGGCCATCGGCCAGGACGCGCCGAAGAAGCCGCGCCTTGCGTTCGTCACCAACTGCGTCGCCGAGTTCTGGACCGTCGGCAGCTTCGGCGTCGAGGCGGCCAAGTCCGAGTTCGGCGTCGACGCCGTGGTGCGCATGCCGGCGAACGGCACTGCCGAGGAGCAGAAGCGCATCCTCGAGGACCTGCTCGCCAAGGGCGTGCAGGGCATCGCCGTGTCGCCGAAGGACCCGGAGAACATGACGGCGCTGCTCGACAAGGTCGCCGGCCGCGCGCTGCTGGTCACGCACGACTCCGACGCGCCGAAGAGCAAGCGGCTGTGCTACGTCGGCATGGACAACTACGACGCCGGCCGCATCTGCGGCCAGCTGGTCAAGGACGCGCTGCCCGACGGCGGCGCCGTCGTGCTGTTCGTCGGCAACCTCGACCAGGACAACGCCCGCCGCCGCCGCCAGGGCGTCGTCGACGAACTGCTGGACCGCTCGCGCGACCCGTCGCGCTTCGACAAGCAGGACGCCGTCTTGAAGGCCGGCAAGTACGAGATCCGCGCGACCTTCACCGACCAGTTCGATCGCCAGAAGGGCAAGGCCGCGGCGCAGGACGCGCTGGCGCGCTGGAGCGACGTCGGCGCGATGGTGGGGCTGTTCGAGTACGAGCCGCCGCTGCTGCTCGAGGCCGTCAAGTCGGCGAACCGCCTGGGCAAGGTCAAGGTCGTCGGCTTCGACGAGAACGACGCCACGCTGCAGGGCATCGTCGACGGCCACGTACACGGCACGGTGGTGCAGAACCCGTACGAGTACGGCCGCAAGTCGATCGAGCTGCTGGCCAAGCTGCTGCGCGAGACCGATGCGCAGAAGCGCGAGGCGCTGCTGCCGAAGGACCGCTTCCTCGACATCCCGGCGCGCTCGATCACCAAGGCCAACGTCGCGGAGTTCTGGGCCGACCTGAAGCAGAAGACGGGGCGCAAGTGACGCCATGACGACGGGGGCCGACGTCGTTGCGCCGTTGCTGCAGGCCCGTGGCGTGTGCAAGGACTATCCCGGCGTACGCGCGCTGTGGAAGGTCGACTTCACGCTGCGCGCCGGCGAGGTCGTGGCGCTGGTCGGCGAGAACGGCGCTGGCAAGAGCACGCTGATGAAGGCGCTCGCCGGCGTCGTGCAGCCCGACGACGGCCAGATCCTGCTCGACGGCGCCCCGGTGCGGCTCGCGGGGCCGGCGGACGCGCTGCGCGCCGGCATCGCGCTGATCCACCAGGAGCTCAGCCTGTGCGACAACCTGACCGTCGCCGGCGCGCTGTTCCTCGGCGCCGAGCTGCGCCGCGGTCCGTTCCTGCGCTTGGGCGCGATGCGCGCGCAGGCAGCGCCGTGGCTCGAGCGCGTCGGCCTGCAGGTCGACGCGGACACGCCGGTCGCGTCGCTCGCGCCGGGCCAGAAGCAGCTGCTCGAGATCGCGCGGGCCCTGCGCGCGCAGGCGCGCGTGCTGATCATGGACGAGCCGACGTCGAGCCTGACGATGGCCGAGACGCTGCGCCTCTACGAGGTCGTGCGCGAACTCCGCCGCCAGGGCGTCGGCATCGTCTACATCTCGCACCGGCTCGGCGAAGTGAAGGAACTCGCCGATCGCGCCGTCGGCATGCGCGATGGCCGCAACAGCGGCGAACTGGCGCGTGACGCGACCACGCACGAGGCGCTGGTCGGGCTGATGGTCGGCCGCAAGCTGGCGACGGCGCGGCGCGCGCCGCACGCGCCGGGCGAGATCGCCCTGCGCGTGGACGGCATGCGGACGCGCGCCTTTCCGGGCGCTTCGGTCGGCCTGCAGGTGCGCCAGCGCGAGATCGTCGGCATCGCCGGCCTGCTGGGTTCGGGTCGCACGGAGCTGCTGCGGGCGCTCGTCGGCGTCGACGAGCGGCTGGGCGGGACG
>JBEITC010000075.1:0-11220 GCA_040375075.1 Planctomycetota bacterium
CGCCGGGCAGCGCGGCCAGCGGCGCCAGCGCCGCCGCCGTCGTCGGCGTCGTGCGGAGGAACACGCGATCGCGCAAGGTCGTCGCGGCGAAGGCGCCGACCTCGGCGTGCAGCGAGTGCGTGACGCTCTTCAGCCCGATGACCGCCAGCAGCACCGCCGCGAGCCCGGCGACCGCCGCCGCGACCCGGCCAGCGGAGCGCTTGAGGACCTTGCCCACGAGCCACGACGAGAGCGGGAAGAACGGCCGCAGCGGCAGCAGCAGCACGCGCCCCAGGCCCGACGTCAGACCGGGCGCGAGCAGCAGCACGCCGCCGAACAGGCCCAGCACGCCGACCAGCTCGAGCAGCACGGTGCGCATCTCGCCGCCTTCTTCAGCGGCGAGCGGCGTCATCGCCAGGTACGCGAGCGGCAACGCGATGCACAACAGGCCGAACATCCAACCGTGCACGCCGCGCAGCAGGTCGACGCCGTCGTCGGCGCCCGGCGCCAGGCCATGCGCGCGCAGGATGTCGAGTGCTGGGACCTGGCGGGCGCGCACCAGCGGGAACATCGCGCCGGCGAGCGTGAACAGCACGCCGAGCGCGAACGTCCAGCCGACCGGGAACAGCGGCACCTCGAAGGTCTCCCACTGCTTGCCCAAGCCGAGCGAGCTGATGTCCTGCGATTGCATCCAGCGCGCCAGCAGCAGGCCAAGACCCACACCGAGCGCGCTGCCGACCGTGCCGAGCAGGATCGCGTCGAACAGGAAGATGCGCGTGATGGCGCCGCCGCCGGCGCCGAGGCATCGCAAGAGGCCGAGCTGGCGGATGCGCGCGACCAGGCTGTGCGAAAGCGTCTGGAACACGACGTACATGCCGAGCAACAGCGCGAGCCCGCCGAGCACCTTGAGGCCGTTGCGGAAGGCGCGTTCGTCAGCGCCTTCGCCGAGCAGCGCGCTGCGCGCGTCCTGCACGAGATACCGCGGCCGCAGTTCGGCGCGCAGGCGATCGAGGTCAGCGCCGTCGAACCGGCGCACGTGGAAGACGCTGCTGCCGAGCGGCAGCAGGCGTTCGGCGAGATCGTGCGCGACGACGCAGACACGGCCCTGCTCGCGCTTGCCGAGCCGCTGGCTGGCGAGCACGCCGACGACCGTGGCTCGCACGACGAACGCATCGGGGCCGGCGGCGCGCGGCACCGGCACGAGCGCGCCGTCCCGGCACTCGACGCGCTCGACCACCGCCGGCTCCGCCAGCGTGATCAGTTCGCCGACGTCGACCGCGAGCTCGCGCGCGGCGTCCTCTCCGAGCAGGCAGCCAGGCGTCGCGGCGTCGGCGTCCGTCGCCATGAGGTCGCGGCCCCGGGCGACCACGTAGTGGCCGAACCCGGCCGGCGGCAGCGGCGCGAAGCCGAACACCGCCAGCTCGAGCGGCGCGCCGGCGGCCCGGGCAGTCGCCCGCGCTTCGCGCCACATCGCCGCGTCGGCGACGCCGCGCACGGCCTGCAGTTCCGCGAGCGCCTCGGCCGGTGGCCGCGGCGGCTGCGGCAACAGTTCCAGGTCCACCGCGCCGCGCGTGCCGTCCTGTCGCCGCAGCCGGCTCTGGATGGTGTTGTGGTCCATCACGTGGATGGCCACGACGATCGCCACGCCCAGCGCGATGCCGAGCAGCGACAGCAGCACGCGCAGGCGGCTAGATGCCCAGTTCCGCGAGACGATGAAGGACGTCAGCGACACGGAAGGGGCCTCCCTGGAGTTCGGCGTCGGGGCGAAGCGCGCCGTCGCGCAGGAACAGGATGCGGTCGCCGGCGGCGGCGTCGCGCGGATTGTGCGTGACCAGCAGGATCGTCGTGCCGAGCTTGCCGCAGACCTCGCGCAGCAGGGCGATGACCTCTTCGCCGGCCTTGCTCGACAGGTTGCCGGTGGGTTCGTCGGCGAGCAGCAGCGGCGGCTGCGTCACCAGCGCGCGCGCGATCGAAACGCGCTGCATCTCGCCGCCGGACAGCTGCGCCGGCAACTTCGTGCGGTGGCCGTCGACGCCGAGCAACCGCAGCAGGCTGTCGGTGCGCGCCTGATGACGCGACGGCCGCTCGCCGGCGATGCGCAGCGGCAGCGTGACGTTCTCCTCGACCGTCAGGTCCGGCAGCAGGTGGAAGAACTGGAAGATGAAGCCGATGCGTTCGCGGCGGATGCGCGCGCGCGCCTCCTCGTCGCCGCCGCCGAGGTCGACGCCGTCGAGCAGCACCTGACCAGCCGACGGTCGGTCGAGGCCAGCGAGCAGGTGCAACAGCGTCGACTTGCCGGAGCCCGACGGGCCCATCAGCGTGGCGAACTCGCCGCGGCGCAGGCGCAGGCTGACGTCGCGCACCACCGGCAACTGCTGGCCTTCGTGCGCACGGAAGCGGAAGACGCCGCGCGCCTCCAGCACCGGCGGCGTCGTCGCTGCGGCAGGATCGGCTTCAGCCATGCGCGGGACTCTCGACGCAGCCGACGTCGCGGTCAAGGTCCACGGGCGCGGCCGCGGGCCGTTCCGCCGACGGCATGGGCGCCGCTACATTCGCCGCATGGCCCTGGACCTGCTCGCCACCCCCAGCGACGCGCTGCACGCCGCCGCCGTGCGCGGCTTCGGGGTCGACAAGGGCGCGGGCATCGCCGCGCTGCTGCATCGGGATGCGGCGCTGCGCGGCCGCTTCCAACCCGAGGACCACGGCGCTGGCGCGCGGGCCGCGGCGACATGGCGCGAACTGGCGGAACTGCGCCTGCCGTCGATCGCCGACGAGGTCGGCGAGGACACACGGCAGGGACCGGTGCGCAAGGCGCTGCTGCAGCTGGCCGACGGGCGCACGATCGAGTCGGTGCACCTGCCGATGGGCCGCGGCCGCAGCAGCCTCTGCCTGTCGACGCAGGTCGGCTGCGCCCGCGCGTGCACGTTCTGCGAAACGGGACGGCTCGGCCTGCTGCGCAACCTGACCGCCGGCGAGATCGTCGCGCAGGCGACGGTGGCGACGGTGCGCCAAGGCCGACCCGACAACCTCGTGTTCATGGGCATGGGCGAACCGCTCGACAACCTCGATGGCCTGCTCGGCGCGCTGGCCGTGCTGACCGACCGGCGCGGCTTCGCCTACGCGCAGGACAAGCTGACCGTGTGCACCGTCGGCCACGTGCCCGGCATCGCGCGGCTGCGGGAACTCGGCTGGAAGCGCCTCGGGCTCGCGCTCAGCCTCAACTGCGCCGACGACCGCCGCCGCGCCGAGATCATGCCGCGCTCGGTGCGCTACCCGCTGACCGAGATCCAGGCGGCCCTGGTCGCGTTCCGCCAGCGCGCCAACCTGGCGCTCGGGCTGCACTGGTGCCTGCTGCCCGGCTTCAACGACAGCGACGCCGACGTGCGCGAACTGGCCGCGTTCGCCGCGCCACTCGGGCGCTGCTTCGTGCACGTCATCCCGTACAACCCGGGGACCGGACCGATCGCCCGCGCCCCGCGCGAAGACGAAGTGCTCGCCTTCATCGGCAAGCTGCGCGCCGCGGGTCTGGCGGTGCGGCGGCGCATCACCAAGGGCCGCAGCGTCATGGCGGCGTGCGGCCAGCTCGGGGCCGCTTCGCCGCCGCGCTGAGCGTCACTTCACTTCGAGCAGCTCGACGAAGAACACCAGCGTCGCGTTCGCCGGGATCTTCGGCGGCGAACCGCGCTCGCCATACGCGAGCTTGCCGGGGACCGAGAACAGGAACTTGGCGCCCGGCTTCATCAGCTGCACGCCTTCGGTCCAGCCCGGGATCACGCGGTTGAGCGGGAACTCGGCCGGCATGCCGCGCGCGTGCGAGCTGTCGAACAGCTTGCCGTCGGTCAGCCAGCCCGTGTACTGCACGCTGACGAGCGAGTCGGCCTTCGGCGACGCGCCTTCGCCGGCGGCGATCACCTCGTACTGCAGGCCGCTCTGCGTGGTGACCGTCTTGGCGGCATCGAGCGGACGGAACACCGGCAGCTTGTTCACGCCGGTGACCTCGAGCTCCCACACCGTGTCGGCGCCGACGTTCGGGAACAGCTTCTGCGGCACCTCGGCGCGCACGATCGATCCGAGCTTGCACACCGCCGCGATCTTGCTGAGGAACGGGAACGGCAGCGCGTCGACGGCGCCGCTGAGACGGTGGTTCATCTGCCGCTCGCTGCAGTCGACGAGCTCGCCGCCGGACTTCCAGATGGCGTAACGCAGCGCCACGCCGTCGCTGGCCAGCAGCGCGTCGCCCTTGCCTTCCTGCAGCAGCTCCCAACGGACGATGTGCTCGTCGGCGGGCGCGTCCGCGGCGGCGCCGGGCTTGGCGACCTTGACGACGAGATCCTTCTGCGCGTCCTTGTTGGCGGGGCGCAGCTGCGGCATGCGCGTGACCTTCAGCAGCTCGACGTCGAACACGAGCGTCGCATTCTGCGGAATGGTCGGCGGACGGCCTTCCTCGCCGTACGCAAGGTTGCCGGGGATGACCAGCTTGCAGCGCGCGCCGGGCGTCATCAGCTGCAGGCCTTCGGTCCAGCCGGCGATGACCTGGCCGACGCCGAACGTCGCCGGCTGGCCGCGGTCGCGCGAGCTGTCGAACTTGGTGCCGTCGGTGAGCCAGCCGGTGTAGTGCACCTCGACCATGTCGTCGCGGCCGGGGCCGGGCTCCTTCGCGACCTCCTTGAGGAAGCCGATCTCGAGGCCCGAGGCGGTCTTCTTCATGTCCTTGCAGTCGGGGATGCCAGCGGCGGGCGTCGGGTCCTGCGCGGCAGAGACGGCGGCCAGCCCGAGCAGGGCGGCGGCCAACAGGGTCGTGGCGTTCATGCGGGTGCGCCGACGGGAGGTCGGCAGGGCGCGCAGTCTAGCGACCGGCGGCCGCGCAGCCACGCGCGCAGCGGCGAAGCGGGCTGCGGCGGCGCAGCGCGCGGCGGCGAATCGGGCAGTGGCGCTGCGCGCGTGGCCGCGAATCGCTCAGCTGCTGACGTTGCTCGAGCCGGTCGTGCGGCGCGACAGCAGTTCGCGCGCCAGCGCCTTGCGCAGCGAGGCCTCGGCATTGAGGTACTCCTGGCTCAGCTTGTCGAGGCCGGCCATCTTCTCGCGGGCCTTGGCTTCGGCGGCCTTCACGCGCGCCATGTCGATCTCGGCCGCCGCTTCGCCAGCCTCGCAGACCAGCGTCAGCACGTTGTCCTGCATCTGCGCGAACCCATCGCTCAGGAACAGGTCCGTGGTCTTGCCCGTCGTCTCCGTCACGTGCGCGTAGCCCGTGATCGCGATGGCGGTGAGCAACGGCGCGTGCTGCGGCAGGATGCCGTAGCCGCCGTCGATGCCCGTGAAGCTGACGCCGGCGACCTTGCGGTCGACGACCGTGCGATCGGGAGTGACGATGCGGAGGTGCAGATCGGCGGCCATGGCGGATTCAGCGACGGGTTGCGACGGCTGGTAGCGGACGGTGCGGTCAGGCCTTCAGGTCACGTGCCTTCAGGTCACTTGGCGCCGCGCGCCACGGCTTCCTCGATCGAGCCGACCATGTAGAAGGCCGACTCCGGCAGGCCGTCGTGCTTGCCCTCGAGGATCTCCTTGAACGAGCGGACCGTGTCCTCGCGCTTGACGAACTTGCCCGGCGTGCCGGTGAAGGCCTCGGCGACGAAGAACGGCTGCGACAGGAAGCGCTGGATGCGGCGCGCACGGCTGACGACCATCTTGTCCTCTTCGCTCAGCTCCTCGATGCCGAGGATGGCGATGATGTCGCGCAGGTCCTGGTAGCGCTGCAGCGTGCGCTGCACGGCGCGAGCGACGTTGTAGTGCTCCTCGCCGACGGTCGCGGGGCTGAGCATCTTCGACGTCGACTTCAGCGGGTCGACGGCCGGGTAGATGCCGAGCTCGGCGATCTGACGCTCGAGGATGATCGTGCTGTCGAGGTGCGCGAAGGTCGCGACCGGGGCCGGGTCGGTGATGTCGTCAGCAGGGACGTAGACGGCCTGCATCGACGTGACCGAGCCCTTCTTCGTCGAGGTGATGCGCTCCTGCAGCGCGCCCATCTCGGACGCCATCGTCGGCTGGTAACCGACGGCGCTCGGCAGGCGACCCAGCAGAGCGGACACCTCGGAACCGGCCTGGACGAAGCGGAAGACGTTGTCGACGAACAGGAGCACGTCCTTGCCTTCCTGGTCGCGGAAGTACTCGGCCATCGTCAGGCCGGTCAGCGCGACGCGCAGGCGGGCGCCCGGAGGCTCGTTCATCTGGCCGAAGACGAGCACGGCGTTGTCGAGGACCGACGCCGTGTTGCCGTTGGCGTCCTTGTACTCGGCCTCGGCCATCTCCAGCCAGAGGTCGTTGCCCTCGCGGGTGCGCTCGCCGACGCCGCAGAACACCGAGAAGCCGCCCTTCTCGACCGCGGTGATGCGGATCAGCTCCTGGATGAGCACCGTCTTGCCGACGCCGGCGCCGCCGAAGAGGCCGATCTTGCCGCCCTTGGCGAACGGGCAAAGCAGGTCGACGACCTTGATGCCGGTCTCGAAGACCTCGGTGATCGCCTGCTGGTCCTCGAACTTCGGCGCGGCGCGGTGGATCGGCAGCGTCGACTTCGCGGCGACCGGCGGCATCGGCTTCTGCGTGCGCGGGTGCGGCACGTTGACCTCCAGCGCGCGGCCGAGCACGTCGAACAGGCGACCGCGCGTGGCGTCACCGACCGGCACCGAGATCGCGGCGCCCGTGTCGGTCGCCGGCATGCCGCGGCTCATGCCGTCCGTGGACGACATGGCGACGCAGCGCACCGAAGCGTTGCCGAGCTGCTGCGCGACCTCGAGCACGAGGTCGATGCCGCGCTTCTGGTCGACAACGGTGATCGCGTTGTAGAGGTTCGGCACATGGCCCTCGGGGAACTGCACGTCCACCACGGGGCCGAACACCTGCAGGATCTTGCCTTGCACTTGGTTCGCGGTCGTCACGTCTATCGTCCTCGGAATCGGATGCGGTCGGTTTGGATGTCTTCGATGGGAGCGCCGGCGGAAACCGGTCAGCTCACTGCGCTGGCGCCGCCGACGATGTCGAGCAGCTCCTTCGTGATGTTCTCCTGGCGGGCGCGGTTGTAGACCTTCTTGAGGCCCTTGTTCATGCGCACGGCGGCGTCGGTCGCGCCCTTCATCGCCATGCGGCGGCTGGCGTGCTCGCTGGTCAGCGCCTGGAGCATCGCGTCGAAGACGACGGTCTCGAGGAACCGCGGCATCAGCCGGTTGAAGATCGTGGTCGCGTCCGGCTCCAGCAGGAAGTCGGCGGCGTAGTTCGACGCGGCGGCGCGCTCGCCGACCGCGATCGACCGGATCGGCAGGAACTGCGCGTCGGTCGGCACGAACTTGATCATCGATTGGAAGCGCGTCGAGAAGATGCGCATCTCGTCGACGGCGCCCGTGGTGAAGGCCTCGACCAGCGCCTGCCCAACGACCTTGGCGGCCGAGAAGTCGGCCTTGTCGAGCGGCGGCTCGACGAAGAAACGCTCGACCGCGAAGCCGCGGCGCGTCAGCCAGGCGTAGGCCTTGCGGCCGTAGACCCAGAACTTGACCTTGCGCCCCTTGGCGATCTGCTCCTCGGCGGCCTTCTTCACGGCGAACAGCAGGTTGCTGTTGTAGCTGCCGCACAGGCCGCGATCGGAGGCGATGACGAGGTAGCCGACCGTGGCGACGTCGCGCACGCGGAACAGCGGCACGTCCCCCTCGCCGCCGACCTTGTCGGCGACGGCGGCGATCATGCGGCGGATCTCCTCGACGTACGGCCGGAAGCCCTGCGCCTTGGACTGGACCTTGCGCAGCTTCATCGACGCGACCATCTCCATCGCGCGGGTGATCTGCGCGATGCTCGCGACCGACTTGATGCGGCCGCGGAGTTCCTTGAGGTTCGCCATGCTTCAGCTCGGGGTGATGCGTTGCGCGGAGGGCGGCGGAAGCCGCCGACAGGTCAGGCCAGGAACTCCGCCTTGAACTTGGCGCAGATCTCGTCGCACTGCTTCTGCAGCGCGTCGGTCCACTTCTTCTCGGTGCGGAGCGCCGCGAGCACGTCGCCGTGGCTGGCGCGCACGAACGCGAGGTACTTCTTCTCGAAGTCCGACACGCGGTTGAGCGGGACCGAGTCGAGCGCGCCGGAGCTGCCGGCGTACAGGATCACGATCTGCTCCTCGACCGGCATCGGCTGGTACTCGGGCTGCTTCAGCAGCTCGGTCATGCGCTGGCCGCGCGTGATCGCCTGCTGCGTCGTCTTGTCGAGGTCGCTGCCGAACTGGGCGAAGGCCGCGAGCTCGCGGAACTGCGCCAGCTGGATGCGGAGACCGCCCGAGATCTTCTTCATCGCGCCGATCTGCGCCGAGCCACCGACGCGCGAGACCGAGATGCCGGCGTTCACGGCCGGGCGCTGGCCGCCGTTGAACAGCGAGGACTCGAGGAAGATCTGGCCGTCGGTGATCGAGATGACGTTGGTCGGGATGTACGCCGACACGTCGCCTTCCTGCGTCTCGACGACCGGCAGCGCCGTCATCGAACCGCCGCCCTTCTCCTTGGACAGCTTGGCGGCGCGCTCGAGCAGGCGGCTGTGCAGGTTGAACACGTCGCCCGGGAACGCCTCGCGGCCCGGCGGGCGGCGCAGCAGCAGCAGGACCTGGCGGTACGCGACGGCCTGCTTGTACAGGTCGTCGTACGCGATGACGACGTGGCGGCCCTCGTCGCGCAGGCGCTCGCCCATCGACGCGCCCGCGTAGCAGCTGAGGAACTGCATCGAGGCTTCGGCCGAAGCGGGCGCCGAGACGACGATCGAGTACGCCAGCGCGCCGTTCTTCTCGAGCTTGTCGACGACCGCCTTGACGGTCGACTGCTTCTGGCCGACGGCGACGTAGATGCAGATGACCTGGTTGGGGTTGTTCGGGTCGCCGCCGCCGGTCGACTTCTGGTTGATGAACGTGTCGACGATCAGCGCCGTCTTGCCGGTGCCGCGGTCGCCGATGATCAGCTCGCGCTGGCCGCGACCGATCGGGATCATCGAGTCGATCGCCTTGATGCCCGTCTGCAGCGGCTCCTTGACCGGCTGGCGCTCCGGAACCGAAGGCGAACGGCCCTCGATCGGGCGGTAGTCGCTCGGGCTGAGCTTGATCTCGCCCTTGCCGTCGACCGGACGGCCGAGCGCGTCGACGACGCGGCCGCACATCTGCAGGCCGGTCGGGACCGACATGACGCGGCCCGTCGTGCGGACCGTGTCGCCTTCCTTGACCTTCGCGTCGCTGCCGAGGAGCACCGCGCCGATGTTGTCCTCTTCGAGGTTGAGCGCGACGCCGAGGATGCCGTTCCCGAAGTCGAGCATCTCGTTCATCATGCAGTCGTCGAGGCCGTGCACGCGGGCGACGCCGTCACCGACCATCAGGACGGTGCCGACGCTCGACTTCTGCATGCGGCCAGCGAAGCCCTCGATCTCGGACTTCAGGACGGAGGCGACTTCGGAGGGTTTGAGATCCATGGTCTATCGAACGGGGAAGCGAGTCTTTGGAATGCGGGGGAACGACCGGCGCGCCGGTCAGACGGCGGCCTGCGCGAGCTTCTGGGCGAGTTGCCCCAGCTGGCTCTGCAGGGAACCGTCATAGAGAACGTTGCCGACGCGCAGTCGCACGCCACCGAGCACGTCGGCGCGGATGACCACCGTCAGCTTGACCTTCTTGCCGCTGAGCCGGCCCGCGAGGGCCTCCAGCGAACCGACCTCGTCGGCGCCGAGCGCGTGCGCCGATTCGACGACGCCTTCGACCTCGCCGCGCGCGGCCATCACCAGCGCCCGGAACTCCGGGTGCAGGTCGAACAACGCCTCGAGTCGGCGGCGATGTTGCAGCACGCCGACCGAGTTGCGCACGAGCACGTTGCGACCCTGCGTCAGCTTGTCGAGCACGCGAGCGCGCTCTTCCGGCTTGACGTCGGGGCTGACGACGAGGGCTCGCGCCGCCGGCGTCGCCAACGCGGAGTGGATCGCCGCAAGGTCCGCGGCGACCGCGTCGACGGCACCCTGCTGCGTCGCCAGCGCGAACAGCGCTTCGGCATAGCGCTTGGCGAGGAGGCTCATCGGGCGCTCGTCTCCGCAGCGGAGGCGACGAACTGCTGCACCAGCGGCTTGTTCTTCTGCGCGTCGACTTCCTGACGCAGCAGCTTGCCCGCCGCGGCGATGGTGAGGTCGACGGCGACGGCCTTGATCTCCTGCAGCGCCTGGCGCTTCTCGGCGGCGATCGCCTCGCGCGCCTTCTGCAGCTCCTGCTTGGCGCGCTCGTCGGCGACGCGGATCGCTTCGGCTGCCTGGCGATCGGCACGAGCCATCGCTTCCTCGACCATGCGCTTGGCGCTTTCCTGCGCCTTCTGCAGCTCGGCCTTGGCCTGGCTCATCTGCGCTTCGGCCTCCTTGCGGGCGACCTCGGCTGCCTTGATGGAGTCCTCGACCTTCTGATCGCGGTCCTCGAGCGCCTTGGTGATCGGGCCGTAGACGAACTTCCACATCACCGGCAGGGCGACGAAGAAGACGATCAACGTCCAGATCGTCGCGCCCGGAGCGAACTCCAGCAGCGCATTCAAGCTGCGTGGCTTGTCATCACCCAGAGCAATGAGGTTGAGCAGGGAAATCACGCGATACCTCGGGGGATCCGGCGGAAGTTGGAGGCGAACAGATCAGGCAGCCAGCGTGAACCGGCCGGACCGCAGCCGCGGCCCGACCAGCTGGCGCGCAACGATGCGCGCCCGTGCGCAGCTCAGAGCGAGCCCTTGCCGGCCAGGATCAGGCCGATGACCGCCGCGAACAGCGCGACGCCCTCGACGAACGCCGAGAGCAGCAGGGCATTGCCCTTGATCGCGTCCGCGGCCTCCGGCTGACGGGCGATGCCCTCGCCGGCCGAACCGCCGATGCGACCGATGCCGAAGCCGGCGCCCAGAGCCGCGAGGCCGGCCGCGAGGCCGGCGCCGAGGCCCCAACCCACGTTGGCGGAGGCGATCTTGGCGACTTCGATTTGGTTGGGATCCTGAAAGAAAGCGAACATGGGATTCTCCGTGACTACTTGCGAAAGGAAGGGTTGCGGGGAAGACGTCGGGCGACGGAGCTCAGTGCTCCTGGTGCATCGCCTGATGGATGAAGTTGATGCTGAGGAACGTGAAGATGTACGCCTGCAGCAGCGTGACGAAGGCCTCGATCACGTATATGAAGACCGCGAGACCCGCGCAGGGGAGCGCGGTCAGGTAGCTGGTGATCGCGCCG
>JBEITC010000218.1:0-6558 GCA_040375075.1 Planctomycetota bacterium
GACGAGGCCGGCGAGGTCGCCGCGGCCGCCCGGCGGCGACGCGGCGGCGTGCAGCGCCGCGCCGACGCGCAGCGCCGCCGAGAACGGCGCGTCGCCGGTCAGGTTGCTGCCCGACAGCGCCAGCACCGGGCCATCGCTCATGCGCCGAGTTCGCGCGCCACGACCTCGGCGAGCTCGTGGCACAGCCGGTCGCACAGCGCCGGATCGGCGGCCTCGATCATCACGCGGCACTTCGGCTCGGTGCCGGAGTAGCGCAGCAGCAGCCGGCCGTCCTGGCCGAGCGTGCGCTCGACCTCCTGGGCCTTCGCCGCGATCGCCGGCACGTCCTCGAGGCGCGGCTTGCGCGCCACCGGCACGTTGACGAGCTTCTGCGGGAAGCGCTGGAACGCCGCGAACGCGACCGACGCCGGCTGCCGGCCGATCGCCGCGAGCAGGCGCATGCCGGTGTACAGGCCGTCGCCGACGAGGCCGTGGTCGGCGAACAGGATGTGGCCGGATTGCTCCCCGCCCACGGCCGCGCCGAGTTCGCGCATCGCCAACCAGACGTTGCGGTCGCCGACCGGCGTGACGTGCACGCCGACGCCGGCTTCGCGCAGCGCCTTGTGCATGCCCAGGTTGCTCATCACGGTGGCGACGACGCGACCGCCCGGCAGGCGGCCTTGCTGCTGCAGGCGGCGGCCGAAGAAGGCCAGCACGTCGTCGCCGTCGCGCACGCCGCCGAGTTCGTCGACGAAGATGCCGCGGTCGCCGTCGCCGTCCAGGCAGATGCCGAACTCGGCGCCGTGCTCGCGCACCGCCGCCGCCAGCTTCTCCGGGTGCAGCGCGCCGCAGCCGTCGTTGATGTTGAAGCCGTCGGGCTCGCAACACAGCTCCACCACGTCGGCGCCGAACGCGCGCAGGATGCGCGGCGCCAGCTCCGAGCCACCGCCGTTGGCGGCGTCGACGCAGACCTTGCGGCCGGTGAGGTCGAGGTCCGGGAACGCCTCGGCGTAGCCCTCGACGTAGCGGGTCAGCAGGTCGCTGCGATCGCGCGAGCGCGCCGACCGCACGTCGGCCGGGCGCAGCTGCACGGCCAGCGTCGAGATCTCCGACTCGTCCTCGTCGCGCAGCTTGCTGCCGTCGGCGGCGAAGATCTTCACGCCATTGTCGTGCGCCGGGTTGTGCGACGCGCTGATCATCACGCCGGCGTCGACCTTCTCGCGCGCGACCAGCCAAGCCAACGCCGGCGTGGTGCAGAGGCCGATGTGGCCGACGGCGACCTCGGCGGCGGCGAGGCCCTGCCCGAGCGCCTCGAGGATCCAAGGCGCCGACTCGCGGCCGTCGTCGCCGACGAGCACGCGCTTCTGGGCAGCGCCGCTGCGCTGCAGCAGCACGCCGAGGGCGGCCCCGACGCGGCGCAGCGTCTCGGGGTCCATCGGGGCGTCGCCGGCGTGGCCACGCAGGCCGTCGGTGCCGAACTTCGGCGGGTCGATCGAGGTCATTGCTGGCGGCGGAGCTTGACCACGACGACTTCGTCGAGCAAGCACTCGTTGCGATCGACGGTGGCGCTCAGCGGGCCGAGCAGCAGGAGCCTGGCCTTGACGTCGAGCTCCGGCCCCAGGACGGCGCCGGCCGCCGGCCGCTGCAGGTGCACGTGCAGGCGCAGGTTCTCGTCGACCCAGTCGCCGAGCTGGGCCTTGTCGACGGACTCCTGCAGGCCGACGAGGCGCGAGCGCAGGTCGCCGCCGGCCTGGACGCGCACGGTCCGGCGCGGGACCTCCGGCAACCACTTGCCGCGCAGTTCGGGGGCCAGGGCGGCGTCGTCGACGACGACCGGCACCTCGAGGGCGAACGACGCCGTGCGCGGCTTGAGCTCGACCGTCAGCAGCGGCTGGGTGGCGAAGCGCAGGCCCTGCGCCTCGGCGTCGACCAGTTCGATCTGGGCGCTGCCCTGGCGGTCGTTGGCGCCGGCGACCAGCGTGGCGCGGAACGGCTTGCCAGCGCGCTTGCCGAGCGCGTCGATGTCGGCGGCGCGGCCGAACACCGTCGGCGCCTCGGGCGTGAACGCGACGGTCTCGCGCTTCCAGCGGCCGGCGAACGGCCCTTCGACGACGTCGACGTTGTCGAGCGACAGCTTCACCGCGCGCGAGGCCAGGGCCGCGACCTCGAAGCGGATGCGCGCCGGCCGCAGCTCGACGGCGACGTCCTTGAAGACGAACTGGTCGAGGCGCAGGTCGGCGGCGGTGAACTCGGCGCTGGCGCGCTCCGTCCAGTCGATCGACAGGAAGCGGGAGACCTGCAGATCGAACGACTCGCTCTCCAGCGCGGCGACGCGGAAGCGCGGGCCGCTGAGCACGACGTCGACGCGATCGATCGGCTTCTCGCCGTCGAGGAAGCGCAGGCCGACGACGCGGTCGGTCGGCAGCGCCACGGCGAGGCTGCCGGTCGGGCTGGCGCCGCCCTGCTGCTGGCCGACGAACGCCAGCGGCAGCGTGCGCTCGATGCGACGGTTCACGCGGCTGTCGACGAAGTACCACAGCAGCACGGCGAGGCCGACGGCGGCCAGCTTGCGCCACGGGTCGGCGACGACCGCGCCGAGGAAGGACTGGCGGCGCTTCTCCTTCATGCGGGCTGCTTGCGGCCGAGCGCCGCGCCGAGCTGCTCTTCCAGCTCCTCGAGGGTCAGGTCGGTGCGCAGCGCCCCGCCGCTGGCGACGGAGACCTTGCCGGTCTCCTCGCTGACGACGATGACGAACGCGTCGGTCTCCTCGGCGAGCCCGAGGGCGGCGCGGTGCCGCGTGCCGAGGCGCTTGTCGAGGTCGGTGCTCTGGCTGAGCGGGAAGAGGCACGACGCGGCGACGATGCGGTCGTCGCGCACGATCACGCCGCCGTCGTGCAGCGCGCTCTTCGGGAAGAAGATCGACTCGATCAGGTAGCTGTTGAGCTCGGCGTCGATGGTGATGCCGCCCTCGGCCAGCTCGGCCAGCGTCGCGTCGCGCTCGATGGCGATCAGCGCGCCGATGCGCTCCTTGCTCAGCCGCGCGATGGCGCGCAGCAGGCGCGGCACGATCTTGGTGTCGCGGCGGAAGAACTGGCGGAAGATCGAGCTGTCGCCGAGCTGGACGATGGCGCGGCGGATCTCCGGATGGAACACGATCACGAGGCCGAGCACGACCGACGGGGCCAGCTGCTCGACGACGTACTGCAGGCGCTTGAGCTCGAAGGTCTGGATCAGCAGCACGAAGCCGACGACCAGCACGGCGAGCAGCAGGCCGAGGCCGCGGATCAGGACCGAACCGCGCGTCGCCCACAGGAACCGCAGCGCCACGTAGATCAGCGCCGCGAAGATCGCGATCTCGAGCAGCGTCGGCCCCCACTCGGCGGCCACGCCCAACCCGTCGGCGAGGGCGTCCTGCGGCAGCGGCGGCACGGGTCGGGTCGTCATGGGGCGCAGTCGGGCGCCCCATCGTGCGCGGCGATCACGCGCCGGACAAGCCGACGTCCGGCTTCTTGCTGCCCGGCAGCGGCTCGACCTCGGCGACCGGCCGCGGCGCCTGCTCGGCGCGCTTCGTCGCCGACGCCTGCTGCTGACGCGCCTGCGCCTGCCGGTACTCCTCCAGGTCGTCGCCGCGCAGCACCGCGCCGATCTCGTCGCCGCTCAGCGTCTCGAACTTGAGCAGCGCCGAAGCGACCGCGTCGAGGCGCGCGCGGTTGTCCTGCAGCAGGCGGGTCGCCGCCTGGTACTGCTCGTCGACGATGCGGCGCACTTCGCCGTCGATGGTCTCGAGCGTGCGCTCGCTGATGTTGCCGGCGAGGTGGAACTCGCGGCCGAGGAACGGGCTCTCCTCGTCGGCGGTGTACTTGATCGGGCCGACCTTGGGGCTCATGCCGAGCTCGCACACCATGACGCGCGCGAGGTTGGTCGCCTGCTCGATGTCGTTCTGCGCGCCGGCCGAGACGTCGCCGAAGACGATCTCCTCGGCGATGCGGCCGCCGAAGCACACGGCGATGCGGCCGAGCAGCTTCTTGCGCCAGTGGTTGTACTCGTCCTTCTCCGGCAGCGAGAGCGTGACGCCGAGCGCGCGGCCGCGGCTGACGATCGTCACCTTGTGCACCGGGTCCTGGTCGGGCGTCAGCATCGAGACCAGCGCGTGGCCGGCCTCGTGGTACGCGGTGACCTTCTTGTCCTCCTCCTCGATGGCGCGCGACTTCTTCTCGCGGCCCCAGCGCACGCGATCGCGCGCCTCCTCGAGGTCGGACATGTCGACGGCGTCCTTGTTCTTCATCGCCGCCAGGATCGCCGCCTCGTTGATGACCGCGGCCAGCTCGGCGCCGGAGAAGCCCGCCGTCGCCTTGGCGATGACGTGCAGGTCGACGTAGCCGGCCATCTTCACCTTGCGGGCGTGCACCTTGAGGATCGCCTCGCGGCCCTTCACGTCCGGGCGGTCGATGACGACCTGGCGGTCGAAGCGGCCCGGCCGCAGCAGCGCCGGGTCGAGCACGTCGGGGCGGTTGGTCGCGCCGATCAGGATGATGCCCTTGTCGGAGTCGAAGCCGTCCATCTCGACGAGGATGGCGTTGAGCGTCTGCTCGCGCTCGTCGTGGCCGCCGCCCATGCCGGTGCCGCGCTTCCTGCCAACGGCGTCGATCTCGTCGAGGAAGACGATGCACGGGCTGGCCTCGCGCGCCTGCTTGAACAGGTCGCGCACACGGCTGGCGCCGACGCCGACGAACATCTCGACGAAGTCCGAGCCGGAGATCGAGAAGAACGGCACCTCGGCCTCGCCGGCGATCGCCTTCGCCAGCAGCGTCTTGCCGGTGCCGGGCGAGCCGACCAGCAGCACGCCGCGCGGGATCGAGCCGCCCAGGCGCGCGAACTTGCCGGGGTTCTTCAGGAACTCGATGATCTCGCGCACCTCCGCCTTCGCCTCCTCCATGCCGGCGACGTCGTCGAAGGTGATGTTGGTGCGGTTCTCCTTGGTGTAGAGGTGCGCGCGGCTGCGGCCGAAGCTCAGCACGCCGCCAGCGCCGCCGGGCGCGCGCATCTGGCGCAGGATGAAGAACCACACGATCGCCAGCACCAGGAGCCACGGGCCGACGGTGCCGAGCACGTACAGCAGGGCCGTGTTCGGCTCGCTGATGCGGAAGTCGTTGCCGAGCGAGAGCACGAACGTGCGGACCTTGACGCCCTTCTTCGCCAGCGCGGCGACGCACTCCTGCAGCGGCGCGCCGTCGCCGGCGGCCGGCGCATCGAGGCGCACGTAGTGCAGCTTGGAGCCGCGCTGCAGCAGCGCCGTCAGGTACGAGCCGGCCTGCCGCGACTCCGTGGCGCCGGCGCGAGGCAGCGTCGGCGTCTTGCCCTCCGACTCCTGCACCAGGAAGGCGCGCAGCACCAACACCTCGCCCGCGTCGACCGCGTTCTTGAAGTCGGCCGTGGCCGAGGCGCCGCTGTAGATCGTCGGGTCGAGGCGCTGCGTCGCCAGCGTGCTGTACAGCTCGATCTCGTCGTTGCCCTCGGCGCGCAGGAAGTCGCGCACGACGACCTCGATCTGGCGCACGCCGTCGCCGACCTTGACCTCGGCGGTGGCGACGCCGTCGGCGACCGCCAGCCGTTCGACCTTGCCGTTCAGCAGGTAGCTGTAGAAGGCGTGGACCGAGTTCTGGCCGTCGCGGTTGGCGCTCGAGACCACGAAGAACAGCGCCATCAGCAGCGCCAGGATCAGCACCACACCGCCCATGCCGCGCGGCTTGCGGGCGCCCTGCCCCTCGGCGGGCTCCTTCGATTGCTTGGTCGTCATCAGGGTCCTCGGGCGCGCGTCCGCGGCAGGGCCGCGCGGCGCGATCGCCAGCGGGCCCACAGTAGGCCACGCCCGGCGGCGACGCCAGGAGGCACGGCGCGCGGACGCGCGGACCGCGCGGCGCTCAGGACACCTTGTCCCCGCGCACCCGCTCGCGGTGCCGGCGCCAGCCGATCTCCAGGCAGGCCAGCAGCGAGCCGAGGAACGCCAGCCCCATGTCCTTCTGCGCGTCGAACATGTCGCCCTGCTGGCCGTTGTAGGCCTCGGCCTGCTCGGGGCTCAGCAACACGGCGATCAGCCACTCGGCGAGTTCGTAGACCTTGCTGCACAGGCCGATCAGCGCGACGGCGACGACGAGGTTCCAGCCGCGCCCCGGCGCGACGTGGCGGCGCACCAGTTCCGAGAGCGGCGACAGCGCCAGCGCGCCGAACAGGAAGTGCACCAGCCGGTCGTAGTGGTTGCGCGTCGCGCCCAGCCACTCCGACGGCCGCACGCCGAGGACCGCCTCGCTCCACGCGTCGTACGGCACGCGGCTGTAGAGGAAGTGCGCGCCGACGATGTGCAGCAGGAAGAGCACGAACGCGCGCGTGCAGTCGCCGTTGCCGAGCGGCTGGCCGCCCTTGCGGCGGTCGTACCAGACCAGGAAGGCGAGCAGGAGCGCGGTCGGGATGTGCTCGAGCGTCCAGTCGCGGCGGTCGTACGGCGCGATGGCGCTGGCGCCGATCGCCACGAGCGTGATCCCCAGCAGCCAGGCGCGGTAGGGCATGGAGTTCGGAAGGTAC
>JBEITC010000187.1:0-7189 GCA_040375075.1 Planctomycetota bacterium
GACGCGCGAACGCCGCGAGCCGGCGGCGGTGCGCGCCTGCAATGCCTGCCATGCCGATCCGCACGGCGGCAGCGGCGCGCCGGCGACGGCGCTACGCCTGCTCGACACTGCCGACTGTGCGCGTTGCCACGTCGCCACGACGTGGGCCGCGGGCCGGCTCGACGCGGCTGCGCACGTGGGGACGGGCTTCGCGCTGCTCGGCGCGCACACGACGACGGCCTGCAAGGACTGCCATGGCGACGGCGCGCAGGCGGTGCGCTGGACCGGCGCTGCGCCGGCGGCCGAGGCCTGCGCGCGCTGCCATGCACAGACGCCGCACAGCGCGCCGGTGCTCGCTGCCGCGCGCGCTGCCGCAGGGCCCGCCGACGGTTGCGCCGGGTGCCACCGCGCCGAGGACACGCGCTGGGCGCAGGGCCGCATCACCGCCGAGCAGCACCGCGCCACCGGCTTTGCACTGCAGGCGCCGCACCACGACGTCGCCTGCGGCAAGTGCCACACCGCGCCAACGTGGACCGAACGCTTCCCGGGCCGCAGCCCCGCGGATTGCCGCAGTTGCCACCGCGACGTCCACGGCGGCCAGTTCGCCGACGAAGCCAAGTACGCGCAGTGCACCGCCTGCCATGACGGCGCGCATTGGACGCCGCCGCGCTTTGGTCTCGCTGCGCACGCGGCGACGGCGTTCCCGCTGACCGGCGCGCACGAAGCGGTCGCGTGCAGCCGCTGCCATGCGCAGTCCGGCGCCGAGCCGCGCGTGTTCCATGGCACGGCGCGCGCCTGCGAGGCCTGCCACGTCGACGTGCACGAGGGCCGTTTCGACGGCGACGGCATGCCCAAGTTCGTCGGCGGCCAGGGCGGCTGCGCGCGCTGCCACGACACGGCGGCGTTCACGCCGACGAACGCGCCGTTCGACCATGCGCGCTGGACCGGCCATGCGCTCGCCGGCGCGCACGTGCAGCTGGCGTGCGCGGCGTGCCATCCGCCGGGCCCCGGCGGTGCGCCGCGCCTGGGCAAGGCCGCGGGCACGTCGTGTGCCTCGTGCCACGACGACGTGCACCAAGGCCAGTTCGCCGTCGCCGGCGCGGTCGATTGCGCCCGCTGCCACGAGCCGACGAAGTGGCTGCCGAGCACGTTCGACCACCAGACGATGAGCCGCTTCCGCCTCGACGCGACGCACGCCAAGGTGCCGTGCAGCAGTTGCCATCGCGCGCAACCGACCGACGGCGGCCTCGTCGTGCGCTACAAGCCGCTCGGCACGCAGTGCGCCGATTGCCATCGCGTCGGCCGCGGCGGCGAGGTGCGGCGATGAACCAGCGCGCGGCATGGTCGGTGGCGTTCGCTGTGTTGGCGGCGGCGCGCGCGGTGGCGCAGGAGCAAGGCGCTGAGCGAGCCGTGGCGCTCACGGTCACCGCCGTCTCCGACCGCAGCGTGTACCTCGACCACGGCCGCGACGTCGGCCTCAAGCCCGGCACGTTCGTGCGGCTGTTCCCGCCCGGCTCCGGCGAGATCGAGGTCGAGGTGCGCGTCGTCAGCCAGACCTCGGCGCGCGCCGACGTGCCGCTCGGGCTCGACGTGCCGCCGGTCGGCACGCGCGGCGAAGCGCGCGTCGCCGCGCCGGCGGACGACAAGCCGGCCGCGGGGGCGGGAGCGGGTGGGCAGCCGACGAAGCCGGTGCACCCCGGCTGGACCCGCCGCGAGCCGCCGCGAGCCGCCGACCAGCCGCTGCTGGTGCCGACCTTCGGTCAGCGTCCGGAAGAGCGCGACGCGACCTTGGATGGCCGCCTGTTCGCTTCCTACCTGTGGAACCGCGACACCGGCGGCGAGTCCGACAGCGAGTACAGCTTGCTGCGCGCGGGCATGCGTGCGGACGCGACCAACTGGCTCGGCTCCGCCGAGCGCATGCGCTTCGCCGGCGAGTACGACGAGCGCACCGTGTCCGTCGCCGACCGGCCGGACGAGGTCGACCAGACCGGTCGCATCGACCTCGGCTCGGTGGCGTTCGGCACGGAGGCGTATGCGCCGACCGGCATCGAACTCGGCCGCTTCTTCTCGCCGCATCTGCCCGAGATCGGCCTCGTCGACGGCGTCGAGGCCGTGCGCCGCTTCCAGAATGGCATTCGCTTAGGCGGCGGCGGCGGCGCGTACCCGCGGCCGTTCCCGGCCCGCGATGCTGGCGACGACGTCGGCGTGCACGGCTTCGTCGACTGGACCGCCGACGATCGCCGCACCGTCGCCACCGCGATCGGCCTGCAGAAGACGTGGCATCGCGGCGACGCCGACCGCGACCTCTTCCTGCTGCGCGGCGAGTGGCGGCCGGCGGATCGGCTGTGGCTGCTCGGCAGCGCCAAGATCGACTGGTACGACGGCGAGGACTGGGACCCGGATCCTGCGACCGACCGCGTCGCCGATCCCAAGGGCACCGGCTTCGAGCTGACCGAGGCGATGCTGCAGGCGCGTTGGGATCCAGGCGCCGTCGGCTTCGGCGCCACCGGCTCGCGCTTCACGTGGCCAGCGCTGCGCCGCGTCGAGTACCAGTCGCTGCCGGTCGAACTGGTCACCGACGGCTTCGTCGACCGCGTCGGCGTGAACGCCTCGTGGCGCGCGTCGACGGCGTGGACGCTGCGGGCGCGCGCGGACCAGTGGCAGGACCAGGACCGCGACGGCGCGACCTACGGCGGCGACTTCGACTGGCGCAACGTCTGGTCGGAGACGGCGATGCTGCAGCTGTCGGCGTTCGTCAACGACGGCGGGTACGCCGCCGGCCCGGGCGCGCGCGTGATGGCCCGCGACCGCATCGGCGAGGTGCTGCTGCGCGCCGGCTACCGCTGGTACCGCTACGAACTCGGCGACCTCGTCACCGGCCCCGAGGAGTTCGTGCGTCAGTCGGTCGAACTCGGCGCGTCGTGGCCGGTCGCCGCCGACGGCGACGTCGACCTGTCCTTCGAACGTTGGTTCGGCGACCGCGAGGACGCGTTCGCCCTGGCCCTCTACCTGCAATGGCGATTCTGATGCCCGACGTGCGCGCACCGTCGAGGAGCGTCTGGCGGCGCCTGCTGCCCGCGCTCGCGTTCCTGCTCGTCGTGGCCTGCGCCAACTTCGTGCCGCAGCAAGGCTGGGACCCCAAGGCCGGGCCGGTCGTGCCGCACGATTCGTTCCCGGCCGACTGCACGCTGTGCCACACCGGCTCGGACTGGCACACGCTGCGCTTGGACTTCACGTTCGACCACGAGAAGCAGACCGGCGTCGCGCTGCGCGGCGCGCACGCGCAGGCGGGGTGCCTCTTGTGCCACAACGACCGCGGGCCGGTGCAGCAGTTCGCCGCGCGCGGCTGCGGCGGCTGCCACGCCGACGCGCACCTCGGGCGGCTCGGCGCCAACTGCCAGGACTGCCACGAGGAGCGCACGTGGGTGGCGCGCGAGGCGATCGCGCGCCACGATCGCACGCGCTTCCCGCTGGTCGGCGCGCATGCCGCGGCGGCGTGCTTCCGCTGCCATCCCGGCGCGCAGGTGGGCAACTTCGCCGGCGCCTACGTCGAGTGCGTGCAGTGCCATTCGGACGATCGGGCGCGCGCGGTGCCGAGCCACCTCGACGCCGGCTCGCTGTTCGGCTCCACCGACTGTTCGCAGTGCCACCTGCCGACCGGCTGGCAGTCGGCGCGCTTCGACCACCCCGCGTCGTTCCCGCTGACGCTCGGCCACGCCGGCCGCGCCTGCGCCCAATGCCACCAGGGCGGGGTCTACGTCGGCCTCTCGACGGCCTGCGTCAGTTGCCATCAGGACGACTACAACGCGACCAACGCGCCGAGCCACGTCGCCGCCGGCTTCTCGACCGACTGCGCGCAGTGCCACACGACGGCGCGGTGGGGCGGCGCGCGCTTCGACCACCCGGCGTTCCCGATCGAGAGCGGCGCCCACCGCGGCCTCGCTTGCAACACCTGCCACACGACGCCGGGCAACTTCCAGGCGTTCGCGTGCATCGACTGCCACGCGCACAACCAGGCGGCGATGGCCAACGAGCACGACGAGGTCGGCGGCTACGTGTGGGCGTCGGCGAACTGCTACCAGTGCCACCCGAACGGGCGCAAGTGACCGGTCGGGCGACGGCGCGCGGCAGATGAGCGCCGCTGCGACGACGCGCCGCGGCGCGCTGCCCGTCAGCCGCCGTTCTGGGGCTTGCCGCTCGACTGCACGCGCGCGCCGCCGGCCATCAGCCGGCCGAGCAGCGCCGGCGAGGCCTGGATGGTCATCAGGCAGCCATCCTCGGTGTAGAACTCGCTGAGCACGGTCGCCTTGGCGCGGATCTCGCCGTGCAGCGCGCCGGCGGAGTGGGGCAGCAGCAGTTCGACGCGCTGCTCGACCCCGGCGAGGTGGCCGAGGATCGCCGCGTACAGGTCCGACATGGCGTCGCCGGTCAGCACCGAGCAGGCGACCGCCTTCGGGTCCATCTGGTAGAGCGGCGTCAGGTTGGCGCGGTCGGCGACGAGGTCGAGCTTGTTGAGCACCGTGATGCGCGGCAAGCCTTGGGCGCCGAGCGTCTCCAGCACCTCGTCGACGGTGCGCAACTGCTCCTGGGCCTCGGGCGAGCTGCCGTCGACCAGCACCAGCAGCAGATCGGCGTGCAGCGCTTCCTCTAGCGTCGCGTGGAAGCTGGCGACCAGCTGGTGCGGCAGCTTGCGCAGGAAGCCGACGGTGTCGGTCAGCAGCACGGTGCGGCCGCCGGGCAGACGCCAGGGCCGCGTGCGCGTGTCGAGCGTGCTGAACAGCCGGTTCTCGGCCAGCACGCCGGCGTCGGTCAGCCGGTTCAGCATCGACGACTTGCCGGCGTTGGTGTAGCCGACCAGCGCGATGGTGAAGAGGTCCGGGCGCGCCTGCACCTCGCGCACCTTGTGCTCCTCGATGCGCTCGAGCTCGCGCTTGATCGAGGCGATGCGCGTCTTGAGCAGGTTGCGGTCGACGTCGATCTGCTTCTCGCCAGCGCCGCCGCGCACGCCGATGCCGCCGCGCTGGCGCTCGAGGTGCGTCCACTTGCGGCGCAGTCGCGGCATCTCGTACTGCAGCGCGGCCAGCTCGACCTGGAACTTGGCCTGCGGCGTGCGCGCGTGCATGCCGAAGATCTGCAGGATGAGCTCGCTGCGGTCGATCACCGGCACGCCGACGGCCTGCTCGATCGCCTTGCCCTGGTTGGGGGTCAGCGAGTCGTCGCAGATGACGGCCGAGGAGTGCGCGAGCTTGACGACCTCGGCGAGCTCTTCGAGCTTGCCGCTGCCGAGGTAGCTGTGCGGGTCGGCGTGGCGCCGGTGCTGCACCATGCAGCCGGCGACGACGAAGTCGGCCGTCTCGGCGAGCAGTTGCAGCTCGTGCAGCGACTCGGCCGCGGTGCGGGGATCGCCGATCGGCACGAGGCCGAACAGGATCGCCTCGGTCGCATGGCCTTGGCGGGTGTCGAGGGACGAATCGTTTCTCACGCGGTGGGCGCGTCGGTCGGCGTTTGCAGCGGCCCGGGCGCAGTGCGGATTGCACCATCCCCGAGGCGTTCGAGGAAGATGCGGCGGCAGAACCCGGCGTCGTCGCGCGCGGGATGGTCGTCGCGGAAGTGCGTGCCGCGCGACTCGGCACGCGCCAGGGCCGCCTCGGCGACCAGCGCCGCGACGGTCAGCATGTTGGCGAGTTCGCAGGCCGGCCGCGTCGTCAGCGGCGCCTTGACGAGGTAGTGGTGCCAGTAGCCGATGCGCTGGCGGGCGTCCTCGAGGCCGACGGCCCCGCGGCGCAAGCCGACCTGGCGCCACATCAGGCTCTTCAGCGAGTAGAGCAGGTCGTCGTGCAGCAAGCGCGGCGGGTCGTCGGCCAGCGTCGGGCCGAGGCCCCGCCACGGCAGGCCCGGGTGCGGCTGCCTCGCCTCGTCGGCGGCGGCGACGCCGGCCGACTTGCCGACCACCGCGCCTTCGAGCAGCGAGTTCGACGCGAGGCGGTTGGCGCCGTGCAGGCCGGACGCGGCGGCTTCGCCGACGGCGTAGAGGCCGGGCACCGAGGTGCGGCCGTCGCCATCGGTGGCGGCGCCGCCGACGAAGTAGTGGGCGCCCGGGCGCACCGGGATCGGGTCCTTGGCGAGGTCGAGGTCGAACGTCGAGCAGATGCGCGCGATCGACGGGAACAGCGAGTGCGGGTCGCCCTGGACCGCGGCGAGGTCGAGGTAGACGTGCGTGTCGTTGGTCGCCACCATCCGGTCGAGGATGGCGCGGCTGACGACGTCGCGCGGCGCCAGGTCTTCCATCGGGTGCACGCCGTGCATGACCCGATCGCCGTTGCGATCGCGCAGCACGGCGCCAGCGCCGCGGACGACCTCGCTGATCAGGAAGCGCGAGGCACCGGCGATGTAGAGCGTGGTGGGGTGGAACTGCACGAACTCGCAGTCCGCCATGCGCGCGCCGGCGCGGAAGCAGAGCGCCTGGCCGTCGCCCGAGGCGCCGGTCGGGTTGGTCGTCTCGCGGTAGATCTGGCCGGTGCCGCCGCAGGCGACGACCACGGCGCGGGCCTCGACGGCCAGCGTCGCGCCGTCCTGCAGCGCGATCGCGCCGACGCAGCGGCCATCGGCGATGACGAGGTCGCGCACGAACACGCGCGGCCGCAGCGTGATCTGCGGATGGTTGGCCAACGCCGCGGCCAGCGCGCGCTGGATCTCACGGCCGGTGGCGTCGCCGTTGGCGTGCACCACGCGCGCGTGGCTGTGGCCGCCTTCGCGCGACAGCTGCAGCGGCGCGTCCGCCGCCGTGCCGGCGCGATCGAAGCGCGCGCCGAGGCGCTCGAGCCAGGCCACCGCGTCGCCGGCGGACTCGACGACGTGCGCGGTGATGGCGGCGTCGGCGATGCCGCCGCCGACGCGGAGCGTGTCGGCGACGTGCGCTGCGAGGCTGTCGTCGGGGCGCTTCACGACGGCGATGCCGCCCTGCGCCCACGACGTGTTGGTGACGTCGACGTCGTCCTTGGCGAGCAGGAGCACCTGCGCGCCGGCATCGGCGGCGTGCAGCGCGGCGCAGGCGCCGGCGATGCCGCAGCCGATCACCAACACGTCGGTCCGCAGCAGCGGCGTGCGCCGCAGGTCGAACGGACCGAGCGCTGAGGGGAAGCGCGAGCCGGCGGAGGGGGACGTCATGCTGCGGCCTCGTGCGGCCCGGGCCGGCGGCGAGCGCCGGCCC
>JBEITC010000138.1:0-8550 GCA_040375075.1 Planctomycetota bacterium
ACGAAGGCGAGGAGCGCGGCGGCGGGTTCCTGCTGCGCGGCCTCGCGCCGGCCGCTGCGGCCGATGCGGGCGGTCCGCTCGAGGGCGATCCGGCGCTGCTGCGGCGCTACGCCGACGAGAAGGTGCGCGCGCTGGTGGCGAGTCGCCGGCTCGCCCGCACGCGCGGCTGGCAGCCGGGCTCGCTGGTGCCGATGCGCGACCGCAACGGCGAACCGGTGGTCTACGAGGTCGCGGCGATCGACGATCGCGCCGGCTTCGACGCCGACGAGCGCGCCTTCGCGATCTGCGACCCGCGCTGGCTGCGACGTGACTTCTGCATCCCGCCGACCTGCGTGACCTTGGCGACCTTGCGGCTGCAGCCGGGCGCCGACGGCGAGCAGGCGGGAGCGGCGGCGCGCGCCGCCGCGCCGACGATCACCGGCAGCAAGTCGGGCGCGTGGGTCGAGTCCTACCTGCGCCGCGACGTCGGCAAGGACTTCCGGCTGTTCGACATCCTGCTGGCGCTGATGCTGGCGCTCTCCGGTCTCGGTCTCGTCAACGGCATGACCATCGCGACGCTCGGCCGCGTGCGCGAACTCGGCGTGCTGCGCGCGCTCGGCATCCGCCGCGGCGCGCTGGTCGGCAGCTTCCTGCTCGAAGGCGCGATCACCGCGGCGGTGGCCAGCCTGCTCGCCTGCGGCCTCGGCGCGCTACTCGCCTCGGCGCTCGTCCTCGGCATGAACACCGTCGCCCGACTGGACGCGCCGGTCACCCTGCCGCTGGCGTGGTTCGTGCTGGCGCCGGCGCTGGCGTTCGGCGTCGCGCTGGTGGCCTCGGCCGTTCCGGCGATGCGCGCGCTGCGCGAGAGCCCTGCCGAGTCCGTGCGCTACGAGTGACCGCGGGAGCGTCGCTGGAATGCGCTGCGGGGGGCGGGTACGACACTTCGCCCCGTAGCCCGCACACGCATGAAGCAACGTAGCCCCTGGCAGCGCACCCATACCTGCGGCGAACTCACGCTCGCGAACAAGGACCAGGAAGTCGTCCTCAACGGCTGGATCGAGAACAAGCGCGAGCACGGCAAGCTCGTGTTCATCGACCTCCGCGACCGCTACGGCATCACGCAGCTCGCGGTCGACGCCGACACCGCCGGCATGGCGGCCGGCACCTTCGACACGATGGTGCGCCTGGGCGCCGAGGACGTGATCTCGGTGCGCGGACGCGTGCGCCCGCGCGGCGAGGGCAACGTCAACAAGAACCGCGAGACCGGCGAGATCGAGCTCTGCGTGCTGTCGGTGACGGTGCTCAGCGAGGCCGAGACGCCGCCGTTCGAGATCCTCGACAAGGCCGAGGCCAACGAGGAGCTGCGCATGCAGTACCGCTACCTCGACCTGCGCCGCCGGCCGTTGCAGGAGGCGATGATCAAGCGCGCGCGCTTCGTCACGGCGGTCCGCAACTTCTTGCAGCAGCACCGGTTCGTCGACATCGAGACGCCGATCCTGACCAAGAGCACGCCCGAAGGCGCGCGCGACTACCTGGTGCCGAGCCGCGTGCACCCGGTCAAGTTCTGCGCCCTGCCGCAGAGCCCGCAGATCTTCAAGCAGCTGTGCATGGTCGGCGGCCTCGACCGCTACTACCAGATCGCCCGCTGCTTCCGCGACGAGGACCTGCGCGCCGACCGCCAGCCCGAGTTCACGCAGATCGATCTCGAGATGTCCTTCGTCGAGGAGCACGACGTGCTCGACGTGGTCGAGGCGATGTACGTGCACGCGATGAAGGAGGGCTTCGGCATCGACGTGCCGCAGCCGTTCCCGCGTTTCGACTTCTTCGAGGCGATGGACAAGTACGGCTGCGACAAGCCGGACCTGCGCTTTGGCATGCTGCTGCAGGACTGCACCGAGCTGGCGAAGAAGAGCGACTTCAAGGTCTTCGCTGGCGCCGTCGCGGCCGGTGGCATCGTCAAGGGCATCTGCGCCGAGGGCGCGGCTGAGAAGTTCTCGCGCAAGGGCATCGACGAGCTGACCGCGTTCGTCGCCCAGTTCGGCGCCAAGGGCCTCGCCTGGGCGAAGGTCACCGCCGCCGGCGTCGAGGGTTCGATCGCCAAGTTCTACGAGGGCGACAAGGGCAAGGAGCTGATCGCGCACATGGGCGCCAAGCCCGGCGACCTGCTGCTGTTCGTCGCCGACCAGAAGCGCGTCGTGCACAAGGCGCTCGGCGACCTGCGGCTCAAGGTCGGCGGCATCCTCGGCCTGCGCGACCCCAAGGTGTTCCGCTGCTGCTGGGTCCTCAACTTCCCGATGTTCGAGTGGAACGAGGACAAGAACCGCTGGCAGTTCGCGCACAACCCGTTCAGCGCGCCGGTCGACTGGGACGTCAAGGACTTCGGCGTCGACACCGAGAACATCCGCAGCCGCGCCTACGACTTCGTCATGAACGGCTGGGAGCTCGGCTCGGGCTCGATCCGCATCCACCGCACGGAGCTCCAGGCGCGCGTGTTCGAGTTCCTCGGCATCAGCAAGGAGCAGCAGCGCGCGAACTTCGGCTTCCTGCTCGACGCGTACAAGTACGGCGGCCCGCCGCACGGCGGCATCGCGCTCGGCGTCGACCGCATCGTCACGCTGGCGCTCGGCCGTGAGGGCATCCGCGACGTGATCGCGTTCCCGAAGACGTCGATGGCGTTCGACCTGATGGCCGAAGCGCCGGGCGAGGTCAGTGGCGATCAGCTGAAGGAACTGTCGATCCGCACGGCCGTCGAGCCGCCGAAGTCGGCGGCGCAGTGAGACGCGGCGACCCGGCGCGGCGCATGCGTTCCGCGCGCAGCGTTCTCAGCCGTAGGTCGCGCCGAGCAACAACGCGAGCGCGAGCCCGCCAAGGCACGCCACGCCGCTGATCGCGAGCGCGCGCGCCGTGGTTGGCGCGCTCGCCGCGAGGATCCGGCGGACATACGCGCCGGTGACGACGGCGAGGAGCATGCCGCTGGCCACGACGAAGTTGCGCAGCCGCTCCGGGTCGACGCACTGGATGCCCACGTAGAGGAACAAGGCGACGCCAGCCAGGACGAACTGCGCGGGGAAGGTCAGCGCATACGAAGCCAACAGCTGCCACGGCGACGGACGAATCCCGTCGTGTGCCGTCAGCAGCGCGAGCGCGAAGGCCAGCGAGCCGCCGGCCACGACGACCGCGGTGGTGAGGGTCAGCTGTTCCATCGGGGCTTCGCGCCGGCGCGAAGCGTCACGCGTCCGGCAGGCGGAACGCCGCGTCGGTCGGCCGGCAGACGCGCTTCAGGTGCAGCGGCCGCCGCAGCCCGTCGGCGCCGTGCTGGCCGGCGGGGCGCGTCTTGGCCAGCCACTCCTCGAACACGGCCATCGACTTCGCCGTGTCGACGTAGACGTCGCCGTAGCGGTCGCCGGGCTCGGCCTTGGTGACGGTGACCTTCTGGTGCCAGCAGTGCATGCCCGAGATCGGGTCGGGCTGCACCGGGAACGTCATGTTCTGGTGCACGCCGCCCGACGACCACCAGACCTTCTGGCTCTCCTTGTCGGCGCTGGCGAACTTGCCGGTGGGCTTGGTGCGGCGCATCAGCCACGCTGTGTCGTCGACCTTGCGCAGGTCGACGTCGTGCAGCTGCCAGTGGTTGCCCGACACCTGGTCGCCGGACACGGTCCAGCGGCCCATGTGGTGGCTGCAGGCGATGACACCGGGGCGCACTCCTTCGGTGACCCACGCGGCGTTGACGTAGTAGCCGGTGCGCGTCGCGACGCGCAGCAGGTCGCCCATCTGCACGCCGAGGCGCGCGGCGTCGGTGGGGTGGATCCACACCGGGTTGGTGTTGGACAGTTCCGTCAGCCACTTGCTGTTGGCGCTGCGGGTGTGGATCAGCGTCGGCAGGCGGAAGGTCGCGACCAGCACCATCTCGCCCTTGTCGCGGTCGAGCTTGCCCTCGTCGATGTGGCTCGGGATGTAGGTCGGAGCGGCGTGCTCCGGCCAGCCCCAGTCGGCCATCGTCGGCGACCACAGTTCGAGCTTCTTGCTCGGCGTCGGGAAGCCGACGCGCGCCTTGCCGCTGGCCCAGACGCCGGCGAGCTGGCCGTCCTTGCGCACGACGCCCGCGGCCTCGTCGACCGTGTAGTCGCCCTTCAGCTCGGTCTCGTGCGTCTTGTAGACCTGGTCCTGCACCAGGAAGCAGCCGTGCCGCTGCATGTACTCGAGCGGGCTCATGCCTTCCTTCGCCGCCGCCGCCGGCAGGCCCGGCACCGAGTTCTCGAAGATCCAGCGGTAGTACTCGGTGATCGTGACGCGCTCGCCCGGGCGGTACGGCGATTCGAAGTGCTGGCGGATGCCGAGCGCGCCGTCGGGATCGACGACCCAGCTCAGCGCGATCCAGAACTCGTCTTCCTCCCAGACCTGGCCCGGGTTGACCTCGTAGGTCCACGTGACCTGCTTGCCCTGGCGTTCGGCGAGCACGCGGTGCACCGGCTGGCGGAAGCCGATCCAGGTCGCCGCGTGCGTCTCCTGCGACATCAGGTCGTGGCGCTCGGTCGCGTGGCCCATCGGCAGCACGAAGTCGGCCCAGCGCGCGGTCTCGTTCCACGTCGGCGACAGCACGGCGTGGCAGCCGACCGCCTGCTCGTCGGACAGCATGTCGATCCACATCGCGCCGTCCGGATTGGTCCAGACCGGGTTGTAGACACGCGTGAAGTAGGTGTCGACGCGGCCGCGGCCGCTCTTCACGAGGTGCGGCAGCAGGTAGCTGAGCTCGTGGTGGGCGAGCGGCCACTCGCGCGGATACAGCAGTTCGCTCCAGACGTCCTGCGGCCGCGGCTTGCTGAACGGCGCTGGCACGAACTTGTTGGTGCCCGAGCCGGCGGTGCCGCCGACCGTGCCGACGGCGCCGACGAGCACCGAGACGAACTGCAGGTTGCGCGCCGTCGCCCAGCCGCCTTCGTTGCCGGCGGCGGTGTTGCGCCAGACGTGGCTGGCGAAGGCGCTGCCGGCCTTGCCGATCTCGCGGCCGACCTCGTCGATGACCTTGGCGTCGAGGCCGCACACCTCGGCGACGTGCGCCGGCGTGGCGAAGGCGTAGTCGTCGGCGAGGTCGCGCTGGAAGGCGGCGAAGTCCTCGGCGCGACCCTTGGCGCGTTGGTAGGCGCGCCACTCGACCCACTCGCGCACGAACGTCCAGTCGACGAGGTCCTCGCGCAGGATCACGTGCACGAAGCCGAGCAGCATCATCGGCTCGGTGCCGGGGCGCGGCGCCAGCCAGTAATCGCCCATGCTCGCCGTGTTCGACAGGCGGATGTCGCAGACGGCGAGCTTCCCGCCGCGCATCTTCGACTCGATGATGCGCTGCGCGTGCGGGTTGAAGTAGTGGCCCGTCTCGAGGTGGCTGCTGATCAGCAGCGTGAACTTCGCGTTCTCGTAGTCGGGCGACGGGCGGTCGTAGCCGCTCCACAGCGTGTAGCCCAGGCGCGCGGCGGCACTGCAGACGTTGGTGTGGCTGTTGTGGCCGTCGACGCCCCAGGCCTGCAGCACGCGCTCGACGTAGCCGTCGTGTCCCGGCCGGCCGACGTGGTACATGACCTCCGTCTTGCGGCCTTCGACGATGGCCTTGCGGATGCGACCGCCGAGCGTCTGCAGCGCTTCGTCCCAAGACACGCGCTCGAAGCGGCCGCTGCCGCGCGGGCCGACGCGCTTCATCGGGTAGAGGATGCGCTCGGAATCGTGGATCTGGTTGATCGTCGCCGGGCCCTTGGCGCAGTTGCGGCCGCGCGAACCCGGGTGGTAGGGGTTGCCTTCCACCTTGCGGATCTGGCCGTCCTTCTGGTCGACGTAGGCGATGAGGCCGCAAGCCGCCTCGCAGTTGAAGCAGATCGTCGGCACCAGCGAGTACTTGCGCGTCTCGCGGCGCGGCCACGCCTTGGCGTCGAGCTCTTCCCAGTCGTCCCAGCGGTCGGGCGGCGGGAAGTTCTCCAGCGGAGTGGTGCGCAGGGTCGCGTGGTCCATGGCGGACGTGCCAGAGTAGGAAGGCGGCACGATCGGGTCCACGTCGTACGGTGGATGGCGTCGCGGGCGCGCCGCAGTCGGCGACGCGCGGCAGCGTGCGCTCAGGCCGGCGGGTTGGCGCTGGCGGCGCGGGCGCGGTCGACGACCCGCCCCAACCGAGTCACGCACGGATCGCAGTGGCTGTGGCAGCACCAGCGCCACGTTTCGTCGGGGGCGTCGAGATGGCGCGCAACGAACGCGAGGTAGCTGGCGTCGACGCCTTCGTCCGCCAGCCAACCGCGAATGCGTGCGGCGAACTCGGCGGGTACGGCGGCGGGATCCATCGCGCCCGGCGTTAGGACCGATTCCGGCGGACGCAAGGGCCCAAATCCGTGCCCGTGCCGCACCGCCGCGGCGCCAGCGCGAGGCCGCTCACGAGAGCGGCGGCAGCTGGCCGGCGCGGACGTAGGCCTGCTCGTACAGGAACAGCCCGAGCCAGCCGACGACGGCGCACAGCGCCAAGGCCGCCGGGTGTCCGACGCCGCTGGTGACCAGCACCATGGTCAGCACGCCAGCGAGCGACGTGGTCGCCATGCCGACGTGAAATGCAGACCGCTTCGTGCCGCGCCAAGCCGGGATGGTCGGCAGCAGCGCTGCAGCCATCTTGGCGTTGTGCGTCGTGTGGCGACCGTGGCGCTCGAGCAGGCCGAAGGCGTGGTGCAGCAGCGCCAACGCAGCGACGGCGACCGCGAGCTTGGCGTCGGGCGCGAATGGCAGCAGCACGGCGCCACCGAGGTACAGGGCCTGCACCAACAGGTGCGGCAGCAGCGTGCGCGTGTGCTGCCACAGGTCGCGGCCTTCGCACTGCGCGAACAGGAACGCCGTGTAGGCGGCGGCGAGCGAGGCGGCGACGAGGTTGGTCCAGCGCAGCCCGTCGGCGAGACCGGCGAAGCCGAGCACGCGGGCGCCGAGGATCGCCGACGTCAGTCCGCCGAAGGCCATCAGCACCCACGCGCCCTTGACCAACCAGCTGCGCGTGTTCGGGCGCAGCACGATCGACAGGAACTGCTTCGGGCGCTTCAGGTCGGCGACGAGCAGGACGTTGGTGACGGCGAGGAACAGCAGCGCGAAGGCTTTCGGCAGCCAGTCGCGACCGATGGCCGTCGCATCGGGCATCCAGGCGACGAACGGCGCCCACAGCGCCGCGCCGGCCGAGATGCCCTTGGTGACCAGATAGGCCGAGACCTTCCAGCCCCAGTGCACCTTGTGGTCGACGTCGAGCGCGACGCGTGCGTCGGCGCGCTGCAGCGCCGCGGCGTCGGCTGCCGGCAGCGGCGGCTTCGGCAGACGCCGGTCGCTCCACAGGTACATGTCCTCTTCACGCGCCGTGCCCGGCTCGAGCGAGGCCGCGTGCGCGCCGAGGTAGAAGACGTTGGGGCGCGTGCCTTGCTCCGGGCGGCGCACGACGGGCGACTCGCCGGCGGCGGCGAGCGCCAGGCTGAGGGGGCTGTGCGGGTCGTGGACGTCGCCGCTGATGATGGCGTTCTCCGGACAGACGACCTCGCACGCCGGCTTGAGGCCCTGTTCGACGCGGTGCGCGCAGAAGTGGCACTTCTCGGCGCCGCCAGTGTCCTCGTTGAGGTAGAGCGCGTCGTACGGGCACGCCTGCATGCAGGCCTTGCAGCCGATGCAGACGTCCTTGTCGAGGTCGACGATGCCGTCGGGGCGCTTGTTCAGCGCGGTCACCGGGCAGATCGTCACGCACGGCGCCGACGTGCACTGGTTGCAGCGCAGCACGGCGAAGTGCCGGCGGACGGCGGGAAAGCTGCCGACCTCCGTGTACTTCACCCAGGTCCGGAAGTCGCCCAGGGGCACTTCGTTCTCGGATTTGCAGGCGACCGTACAGGCGTGGCAGCCGATGCAGCGGCGCTGGTCGAGGACGAAACCGTATTGCATGCGCGAAGGACCGGGGGGTGGCGCACCATACCGGTGTCGCCGCCCCGCGCTACGGCCAGCAGGACTCCGTCAGTCGACCCGCGACCGTTTTTTCCGCCTGTCGCCTTGCGCCGTGCGGGCTGGCCCCGCATCGTTCCCCGCGTTCGCGACCTCGTCGGGCCCGTCTTGGTTGGTCACTTGCCGATCGATCCGGGTGCTTGCTGAGACTCGCCTTCCCCAGTTCGTTCTGCAGCCAAGGGCCAAGCCCTGCTTCTTGGATGCGTAGAGACAGTCAAGGGCTGAAGTGATCGTCAGATGGGTACGAGACTATACGTTGGCAACCTTTCCTTCCAGACCACGGAAGACTCCCTGCGCGCGGCGTTCGGTGGCGATGGCCGCCAGGTGACCGAGGTCAAGATCATGCTCGACCGTGACACGGGCCGCTCGCGCGGCTTCGCGTTCGTCGAGATGGCGAATGACCAGGACGCGCAGAACGCGATCCAGGCCATGAACGGCTTCGACCTCGACGGTCGTCCGCTGAAGGTCAACGAGGCCCAGCCCCGCCAGGACGGCGGCGGCCGCGGTGGCTTCGGTGGCGGCGGCGGCGGTGGCGGCCGCGGTGGCTATGGTGGCGGCGGTCGCGGCGGCTTCGGCGGC
>JBEITC010000198.1:0-6967 GCA_040375075.1 Planctomycetota bacterium
CGGCGGCGTCTTGGGGCATGCCGCCGGGTCGCTTCGCGATGGCGACGGCTTTGACGGGGCCGCGGCCGCCCGCGACGATGGCCGGACGGGAACGCATGCCACACGGACGCCTGATCCACCACGAGTTCCCGACGACGGGTGAACTCTCGAACACGCTGCTCGGCGAACTCGGCGCGGAGTTGCTGCGGCGCCTTTCGGCCGGCGCGACCCACGAGTCGCGCAAGGCGTTCGAGAAGCACCTGCTGCTGTTGACGCGCCTGCACGAACTGGCCGACGCGTGCATGGAGACGCCCGAGAACCGGCTCGCCGTCGCGCACTTCGCCGCGCACTTCCGGTTCCTGCGCCACTGCTGGCTGCGCCATGGCGTGCCGTTCCAGGGCGCGGTCCACGTCGACATCGGTTGCGGCTCGGTCAATCCGCTTGCGCGGCTGTTCACGCACGTCCTGCTCGGCGTCCGCAAGGGCATCGGCGTCGACCTCGACGTCGCGCCGCCCGACGCCGAATCGGCGCACTGCCTCGCGCGCCTCGCCAGCGCCGCGGTGCTCGATCCGGCCAGCCTCTTCGGCGACGCGCCGGTCCGCGGCGACGCCGTGCTGGCCAACCTCGCGGGCTTCGACCTCCCCAAGCTGCGGGCGGGCGACCCGTCGGGCATCGACCCGGCACGGCTCGAACTGCGTCAGGCGCCGATCGAAGCGACCGGCCTCGCGACCGCTTCGGTCGACGTGACGGTCAGCAACAGCGTGCTCGAGCACGTGCAGGACGTCGACGCCGCGCTCGCGGAGCTGGCGCGCATCACGAAGCCCGGCGGCTTCGGCGTGCACGGCATCGACACCATCGACCATCGCTGGTACGGCGAGCCCCACCTCCATCCGCTGGAGTTCCTCACCGTGGACGCCAGCGAGCGCGTGGTCGCAGGCAGCAACCGCGTGCGGCTCGTCGAGTTCCCGGCGCTCTTCCGGCGCCATGGCTTCGAGGTCGTCGACCATTGGTCCGACAACCCGGTCGTCATCCCGCCCGCGTTTCGCGCGCGCATGGTCGAGCCCTGGCGGTCGATGCCTGACGCGCAGCTCGACCAGACCTGGGGCCAGGCGCTGGTGCGGCGCATCTGAGGCTCCGCTCCCTGGCGCACTCGCGCGCGGCGCGCGACGATGCGCCGATGCTGCGCGCCGCCGCCGTCCTTCTCGCCGCCCTGCTGTCCGCCGCCTGCGCCAACGTGCGCTACGACCTCGCTGGCGTGCCGTTCCCGGTGATGGCGACGCCGGCTCCGGCGGGCGCGCCCGCCGGGCAGACGTTCGACGTCAAGCAGAAGTACATCCTGTGGGGCTATGGCCTGTTCGGCGAGTCGCAGCCGGACGTCGCTGGCGCGCTGCGCGGCGACGGCGCGCCGACGGCCGCAGTCACCGACTTCCGCGTCGCCGCGTCGGCCAACCTGTGGGACTGGCTCGGCACGCACCTCTCGCTCGGCCTCGTGCGCCTGCGCACCGTGCGCACGAGCGGCGTGCGCGTGCCCGCCGCGCCGACGGCGAAGTGACCGCGATCGCGGCGATCGCACCGCCGCGCCGTCAGCCGCGCAGCGCCTCGTCGACCGTCGCTTCGTAGACGTCGACGGTGTCCTCGATGCGCTTGCCGTAGCCGCCGCCCATCACCGTGACCCACGGCACGCCGTGCGCGCGCAGCGCGGCGAAGACCATGCGGTCGCGTTCGCGCAGGCCCGCCTTGGTCACCGCGAGCTTGCCGAGCCGATCGCCCTCGTGCGGGTCGGCGCCGCTGAGGTAGAAGGCGAAGTCGGGGCGGCCGCGCGCGAAGCACGCGTCGAGCCCCTGCGCCAGCGCCGCGAGGTAGCCGGCATCGGCGGTCCCGGTCGGCAGCGCGACGTCGAGGTCGCTCTGCGCCTTCGTCGCCGGGAAGTTGGCGTCGCCGTGGATCGAGAAGGTGAGCACGCTGTCGTCGCCGGCGAAGATCGCCGCGGTGCCGTCGCCCTGGTGCACGTCGGTGTCGACGACGAGCACGCGCCGGACGCCGCCCTCGCGCTGCACGACGCGCGCGCCGACCGCGACGTCGTTGTAGACGCAGTAGCCAGCGCCCCGGTCGGCGCGCGCATGGTGCGTGCCGCCGGCCAGATAACACGCCTTGCCGTGGACGAGCGCGTCGCGGCTGGCCGCCACGGTGCCGCCGCAGCTGCGCAGCGATCGCTCGACGAGCTCCGGGCTCCACGGGAAGCCGATGCGCATCATCGCTTCCTTGCCGAGCGCGCCGGCGGCGAAGCCATCGAGGTAGTCGGCGGTGTGCGCGAGCAGCAGCTCGTCGCGCAGCGCGCGCGGCGCCAGCCGCAGCTCGACGCCCGTCGACGCCGGCCAGCGCTCGATGCGCTCGCGCAGCAGCCGGTACTTCGCCAGCGGGAAGCGGTGCTCCGGCGGCAACGGGAAGGTGAACGGGTCGCTGTAGTAGGTGATCACGGCGCGTCGACCTCGAGCGGCGGCTTGCCACCGCGGGCGCGGATGCGATCGAGGAACGACTTGATGCCCGGCCGCGCGACCAGCCGCCGCTCGAGCGCGCGCTTGCCCGGGAACTCCAGCAGCAACAGCCCGATCAGGATCGTCAGCAGGCCCTGGCCCGGCAGCACCAGCATGGCGCCGCCGGCGATCACGAAGAACAGGCCGAGCACGTTGCGGACGATGCGCCAGACCCAGCCGAGCGGCGTGCGCTCGGCGCGCAGTTCGCGGCGGGACGCGACGAAGTAGTCGGTCGGCAGTTGCAGCACGAAGAGCGGCAACAGCACGACGACGAGCGCGAGCGAGCCCAGGGCGAGGCCGAGCGCCCACGTGAGCGGCCCCATGACCGAATCGGCGAGGCCGGCCGACGGCGACGCCTGCTGCCACGCGGCCGCTGCGGCCCGGTTCCACGTCATCGCCGGATGGTATCCGGCCGACCGCGCGACCTGCAGCGCGCGTCCCTCGCGCTGGCCCGGATCCTGGCCTCGCGCTACACCATCTCCCCTCATGTCCGGCACCGCGAACCCCGCCGCCCAGCTCGAAGCACGGATCCAGGACCGCACCGCGACCATCGGCGTCGTCGGGCTCGGTTACGTCGGCCTGCCGCTGCTGCGCGCGTTCTTCCAGTCCGGCTTCCGCGTCGTCGGCTTCGACATCGACGACGAGAAGATCCAGATGCTGCGGCGGGGCGACTCGTACCTGAAGCACCTCGGCGCGGACTTCGTGCAGACGATGGCCCGGTCCGACCGCTTCACGGCCACCTCCGACCCGCAGGAACTCGGCAAGGCCGACGCGATCATCCTGTGCGTGCCGACCCCGCTCGGCAAGCACGGCGAGCCGGACATGAGCTACATCGAGAAGTCGACCGCGATGGTCGCCAAGGTCCTGCGCAAGGGCCAGCTCGTGTCGCTCGAGTCGACGACCTACCCGGGCACGACGCGCGGCGACTGCCAACCGATCCTCGACGCCACGGGCCTGAAGGCCGGCGTCGACTACTTCCTGGCGTTCAGCCCCGAACGCGAGGATCCGGGTCGCAAGGACCACAGCACCCAGACCATCCCGAAGCTCGTCGGCGGCGTCGACGAGACGAGCGGGCGGCTCGCGACGATGCTCTACGCCGCCGCGATCCAGAAGGTCGTGCCCGTCGACAACGCCGAGATCGCCGAGGCCGCCAAGCTGCTCGAGAACATCTACCGCTGCGTCAACATCGCGCTCGTCAACGAGCTGAAGCCCGTGCTGGCGGCGATGGGCATCGACATCTGGAAGGTGATCGAAGCGGCGAAGACCAAGCCGTTCGGCTTCCAGGCCTTCTATCCGGGCCCCGGCCTCGGCGGGCACTGCATCCCGATCGACCCGTACTACCTGACCTGGAAGGCCAAGGAGTTCGGCCACCACACGCGGTTCATCGAGCTCGCCGGCGAGATCAACCACGCGATGCCGCACTACGTCGTCGGCCGCGCGGTCGACGGGCTCAACGAGAGCGGCAAGCCGATGCGCGGCAGCAAGGTGCTGGTGATCGGCCTCGCCTACAAGCCGGACGTCGACGACGTCCGCGAGACGCCGGCGGCCGAGATCATCAAGCTGCTGTTCGAGCACGGCGCCGAGGTGCAGTACCACGACCCGCACGTGCCGCTGTTCGCCGGCATGCGCAAGTACATGGAGTACCGCATGCACTCGGCGCCGTTGACGGCCGACGCCGTGCGCGAGGCGGATTGCGTGCTGATCGTCACCGACCACGCCGCGATCGACTGGCAGCTGATCGGCGCGCACGCGCGCCTCGTCGTCGACTCGCGCAACGCCATGGCCAAGGTCTTGCCGATCGCGGGCAAGTACCTGCAAGCCTGACGAACGGGCGGCGCGCCGGCGGCGTCAGTCGAGCCGACCGAGGAACGCCGCCAACCGCGCCGGCAGTTCGCTGCCTGACGCGTGGAAGAGGTCGACGTGGCCGGCGTCCGGCACGTCGACGCGCTCCTTGGCGGCAGCGCCGCAGGCCGCGAACAGCAGATCGTGCGCGTCCGGGCCGACGAGCCGATCGTGCGTGCCGCACGCGAGCAGCGTCGGCGCGCGCAAGCCCGCGATCGCCGCGACCGGATCGAGCCGCGCAGCCTCGACGCCGAGCAACCACTCGGCGCAGGCGACCAGCGGCCACAGCAGCGGCCGCGGGATCGACGGCATGCGCGCCGCCATCGCCGCTTCGATGTCGCGGTAGCACGCCTCCAGCACCGCGAAGCGCCACGCCGGCGGCTCGGGCAGCAGCGCGGCGTAGCACACGGCGGCGGCGCCGAGCGATTGCCCGTGCACGCCGACCTCGGCGAAGCCGGCGGCGCGCGCGAAGGCCGTCCACGCCGCGAGGTCCTTGGCTTCGTGCCAGCCCATCGCGATGCGCTCGGGCGCGCTCTCGCCGGTGCCGCGCAGGTCGACGAGCAACGCCGACCAACCGCGCTGCGCGTACCACGCCGCACGACTGGCCATCGCTCGGCGCGTGCCGCGGATGCCGGCGGCGAGCAGCACGCAGCGGCGCTCGCCGCCGATGGCGCGCACCAACCAACCGCGCAGCGGCACGCCGTCGGCGGCCGTCGTCGCGACGTCGTCGACGGCGAGGCCGGCGAGCCGATCGGAGGGGGCCACCGCCCGATTCGCGGGCGCTGTCATCGTGTGCGCCGCGGCGAGTCCGACGCCCCACCACGCCGCCAGCGCCGCGAGGGTCGCAGCGACGGCGAGACGACGAAGGCGGGTTCCGGGCGCCGCGGGCATGCGGCGAAGATAGGCCGCCGGCCCCGTCCGCCCGAGCCCTGTCGTTTCGCGGCCGCAACATCCGCAGCCGCCGCGTCGCCGCCGCCGCACGCGCCGACGGCTTGGCATCCGCCTTGCGTGGCACGTTCGCCGCGCGTCGCCCGCAGGCACGAGTTCGAGGCATGGACACCAGACGACTTCTCTCTCCTCTTCGCGCGGGCGCGCTGCTGCTGCTCTGCGCGGCTGTGGCCAACGCCCACGGCGGCATCTACCGCGGCCCGCAGGACACCGTCCCGCCGGCCCCCGGCAGCGGCGGCGGCCGCGGACCCGCAGGCCCCGGTCCGGGCGGTCCGGTCACCGGCGGCCCGGCCGGCCCGAGCGCGCCGTTCCCGCCGGGCGCTGGCGGCGGCCGTCCACCGGGCACCGGCGGTCCGGTCGGTCCAGGAGGCGTCGGCCGCGGTCCTACCACCGGCGGCTGCGGCATCGTGATCGACGACAGCCTGACGACGTGGGACTTCTGGTGGGAGTTCCACAAGGACGGCTACCTGCGCCTGAAGGACGCTGTGCACGATGCCGGCGTCGTGACGGGCGAGGACCGCTTCTTCCTCGGCGGCGTCCGCTTCGGCGACGCCGAGACGCTGCGCCCGACGCGCACGCAGGCGATCGAGGAAGCGCTGCCGGCCCTGCGCCGCGCGATCGACGCCACCGACCAGCGCGACATCGCCACGGCGTGCATGGTCGCGATGGCGAAGGTCGGCGACGACCATCCCGACTTCGCGCTGGTCGACGTGCTGCGGCCGCGGCTGCAGCGGCGCGACCAGGAGGTGCGCGAGACCGCGGCGCTGGCGCTCGGCATCGCCGGGCGGCATCGGCGCGGCGAAGCGCAGTTGCTCGCAGACCTCGTGCTCGACCGGCCCGACGGTCGCGCGGCGTATGGCGGCGAGGTCGGCGACCGCACGCGGGCGTTCGCGGCCTACGGGCTGGGTCTGCTGGCCGACCGCGTCGCGGACGCAGCGCTGCAACGGCTGGCCTGCGACGCCCTGACCACGGTGCTCGGCGATCCACGCGTCGCCGACCGCAACGTGCTGGTAGGCGCGATCCACGGCCTCGGTCTGCTGCGCGCGCCCGGTGACGAGCCGGCGATGGCGAGCGTGCGCCGCGACGCGGTCGACGCGCTGACGCGGTTCCTGCGGCGCGACGAGGGTCCCGGCCTGCAGTTCGTGCAGTCGCACTGCCTGCAGGCGCTCGCCCGCCTCGCCGTCGACGACCCGGCGATCGACGCGCAGCTCAAGGAGCGCTGCCGCGACGAGTTGCTCGGCAAGTCCGCGCGCCGGCACCGCATCGCCGACCTCGACCGCTCGGCGATCCTCGCGCTCGGCGAACGCTGCGCGCCGGACGTGGACGGCAAGGGCGCCGACGCGGCGCTGTCGGCGCTGCTCGCCGAGCTGCGCGAAAGCCATCGCGACGAGCAGGCGCGCCACTTCGCCACCATGGCCCTCGGCCGCATCGGCGGTGCGCGCAACCGCGAACGACTGCTCGTCGCGCTGCCGACCGCGCGCAAGGCGATCGACCGGCCGTGGGTCGCCCTCGCGCTCGGCGTGCTCGCGCACGAAGCGCGCCGCGTCGATCGCGCCGCCGGTGGCGACGGCGAGCCGGACGCGTTCGTCGGCGAGGCGCTGGCGACGCAGTTCACTGCCGCGCGCGAGCCCGGCCTCGTCGGCGCGCTCGGCATCGCGATCGGC
>JBEITC010000001.1:0-48177 GCA_040375075.1 Planctomycetota bacterium
AACCGGCCGCGCCCGCGGCGGCCAGCGCGATCAGAAGGCCTTGAAGCTGCGCAGCCACTTCGTGTTCTGGCAGAGGAAGCACTTGGAGCGGACGATCCGGCCCTCGGGGCCGAGCTCCGGCAGGCTGCCTTCGCCGTTGCAGCTGATGCAGGGCGAAACCGTGGCGAAGGTCATCGCCAACTGGCCGCCGAACTCCGCGTAGTAGGCGCGCAGCCAACCGATGCGGTCGATGCGCTCCGCCTGACGCCACCAGTCCTCGTCCGTCACCTCGCGCTGCTCGGCGCCCTGCGACTGCGCCGCCTGCCGGCGCTCCTGCGCCTGCCGCAGCAGCTTCGACAGACGATCGAGCTGCGGGTTCGACCCGGCGGCCGCCGTGTCGCCACTGCGCTCCTTCTGTGCGGCATTGGACTTGCCCTGCTGCGTGTCCTTGAGGATCGCAGGCTCCCCCAGCGTCCACGAACCGAGTCCGTAGCTGAAGGCCTCCGGGCGCCGGCCGAGCGCGTTGTCCTTGCGGCCGGCCCACAGCGACTTCACCTCCGCCGCGTCGAGCTTCAACGCGCCGCTGACGCGGGTGACGATGTCGTCGGTCATCTTGCCGGTCGCGTAGTCACGCGCCGCTTGCAGCGTCAGGCCGGCGTCGCCGCAGGCCTTGTCGGCGACGACGCGGATCGACTCGCGCCACCGCTCGGCCACCTGGCCGGTCAGGTAGCGCGTGCGGGACTCGGCGAACCGACGCTTCTCGGCGTCGAACTCGGCCTTGAGCTTCGTCTGCGGGTACTCCTTCTCGAACTGCGCGATGAGCTTGCCGCCCTTGTCGAAGTCGGCGAGGCCGCCGCGGCTGCGCGCCGCCTGGATGTCCTCCAGCAGCTTCAGCTCCTTCGCGGCTTCCTTGTAGCGCTGCAGCTTGCCCGCCAAGGCGTCGATCTGCGGCGGGTTCTTGCTGTTGCCGGCGGCGCGCGCCTTCTCGACGTGCTCGAGCGCCCGGTCGTAGTCGCGCACCTTCATCAGCTGCTCGGCGACCAGCAGATGCTTGTCGGCGTCGCCGCCCGGACTCATCTGCGTGACGAGGTCGGAGTAGTACTCCTCGCGCGTCATCACCTGCGTCACCGGCGCGTCGATCTTGCGCACGCCGACGACGTCGCGGCGCTTGATGACGCTGGGCACGCCCTTCTGCTGCACGACGATCGTGTCGGCTCCCTGCTCGACGATGCGGCCGAGCGCCGTGCGCCGCGTGCCGCCGATCTCGTAGGTCACCTCGTCGGCGCGGACGGTGATCTCCTCCTGGGCGTCGCCGGCGAGGTCGAAGCGCTTCTTCCAGGCCGTTGCGCTGGCCGGCGTGAGGTGGTCCCAGCGCAGGTCGAGCATGCCGCCGTTGTCGAGCCGGCGGACGCGCATGCCTTCGCCGGTGACGCTGCCGGGCTCGACCTCGGCCAGCAGCACGCGACCGTCGGCGAGTTGCACCGACTGGGCGCGCGCACCGGCGACGAACGCCAAGGCGAGCAGGAGGAACGCGAGCGGGAAACGCATCATGGCCATCACCTGTCCGTAGTCTCCACAGCGTCGCCGCGGGAGGTCAACACCCGGTCGCGCAACGGCGCCTGCCGCGGCACGACCCTGAGGTACTCCGACACCACTTCTTCGCCGGCGTCGAACCACTTGGCTTCGATGCGCAGCAACCAGACCGTCGGGCGGTCGTCGTCGGCGATGGCGCGCACGGACCAGCGAAGGCCCGGGAAGCCAGCCCAAGGTTGGTCGACGAGCGGCTTGAACTCCAGTTCCAACGGCGACGAACTGCCGTCGCGCCCCGCGACGCACTCGTGCATCGCCCGGTGGACGACGTGCTCGACGAGCGCCGTCGTCTCGAGGCGCACGTCGGCGGTGCGCCGCTGGCCGATGCTGCTCGCCATCGCCGCGAGCAGCGACGTGACGCCGAACAGCAGGATGCCGAGCGCGGCGAGCATCTCGGCGAGCGTGAAGCCGGCTTCGTGACGACGAGGATCAACCATTCCAATCGTCCTTCGCGTGCAGCACGGGCACGACGAACTCGACGCCGCGGCCGACGTGCACGCGTGCACCGCTCGGATGATCCTTCGCAGTGGTGCCGCGCAGGCCGCGTCGCAGGCCGCGCAGCTCGTCGCCGCTGCGTTCGGCGTAGGCGATCCACTCGGTGCGCACCTTGATCCAACCGCCGTCGACCGGGCCGGGGAAGCGATCGCCGTCGTAGAGCCGCAGCGTCGTGTCGTCGTTGACGAGGTCGGTCGCGAGCAGGCCCTCGGGCGCGTACTCGGCCGGCTGCGCCACCACCATCCGGACGAGGATCGCGTGCGGGTGCACGTCGTCGCGCGGGTCGCTGGCGCTGGCAGCGCCGCGGTCGAACGGGAACTCGCCGCCAGACGCGGCGTCGACCAGCCAGCCGCCGCGGGCGCTGTCCCAGCAGCGCAACGCCGCGCCCCCGCCCGCCGTCGTGCCGTCGTCGCGGCCCCATTGGCGGGTCCGCTGCGACCACAGCAGGAACTCGACGTGCAGCAGATTGCCGACCAGCGGTTGCGTCAGCGTCCAGGCCGCGAGCCCCGGCAGATCCGGCGAGCCCGGCAGCGGCACGTCGAACGGATCGACGAAACGATCGGGACCGACCGGCACCACCTGGCCCGGCAGCAGCCACGCCGCGCGCAGTTCGAGCAGCGCTTCGTCGGCGCCTTCCTGCCGCCACGGCAGCAGCAGCAGGTTGCCGTGGCCGCGCAACGGCAAGCCTTGGCGCCCGGTCGCGATGGCCTTCTCGAGCTCGACGCCGGCGAGCGTCGGTTGTTCGCGCAGCAGTTCGGCGGCGATCTTGGCGTCGAGCAGCGGCAGTTCGCGGTCCGGTGGCAGCCGGACGGCGCCGCGCAGGACCTGGATCTTCGTCGCGCCACGCTCCGCCCGCGGCGGCAGACCGAGCGGCAGTTCCTGCACGACGAGCCGGTCGGTGACGAACGGCGATTCCCGCCCGGTCGGCGCGCCGCGCAGCAGCGCAAGTTCCTGCGTGACGCGCCGCTGTGCCGTGCTGGCGCGGTCGGCGAGCGACTGGCCGAGCTCGCCTTCGCCGAACAGGCGCAGGCCGCCATCGACGAGTTGCGCCAGCATCAGCAGGAAGCCGGTGAGGATGCCCATGACGACGAGCAGCTCGATCAGCGTGAAGCCATCGCTGCGGCGGGGCGCGCGGAGCGTCGCGTTCATCGGGCGGTGATCTCCTCGGCGAGCACGCGGGCCTGGCCTTCGTACTCGACGCGCACGTCCTCGACCTTCGCCGTGGTCTTCCAGCCGTGCGCCCGGTACGTGACCAGGTCGACACAGCCCGGCTGGTAGCGGGTGAAGAACCGCAGCTCGAGCAGCGCGCCGTGATGCATCAGGCGATGTGGCGGCGCGTCGGCGCTGCCGCCGCGCAGTTCCCACAGCCCGGCAGCCGGCAGCGCCACGCTGTCCCACGAAAGCTTGCCGTCGACGCGCGCGCGGCACATCAGCTCGACGCGCGCATCCTGGGTCTCCTGGCGCCAGCGCAGCGTCTTGAAGAAGCCTGGAGCCTCGTTGGCCGAGAGTTGGAAGTAGGCGAGCTCCGGGTCGTCGCTGCGTTCGACGTAACGGTCCCAGTAGCGGATCGGGAACCACACCAGCGCCTGCCCGGCGGCGCCGGTCGCCGGCGTGGTGCCAAAGCGCCCGCGGAACAGCCCGCGCGGCTGGCCGCCACCCGGCTCGTCGTCGCCCGGGTAGTGGCGCGGCATCTCGAGCTGCGACTGGTCGCCGTTGCGGCGCACCCAGGTGTAGTGCAGCAACTCCGTGCCGAGCAGCGCCGTGCCGTTGCGCGGCGGCAGCGCGCCGAGGTCCTGCAGCGGGACCTGTGCGTCGCGCACGCCGACGCCGCCAGCGAGGATCGCCGCCGGACGGTGCGACAGGAACTGCACGCGGGCGCCGCGGCCATGCCCGCGCGGTTGCGTGTTGAGCATGCCGCGGCCGTTGACCGCCACCTGGAACGTGCCGTCGGCGTGCGTCTGGTAGGCCACCACTTCGTCGTCGATCTGCACGAGGCCGCCGGTCTGCGGGAAGGCCGGCGTGATGTCGTTGGCGAAGTAGAGCGGCCCGGCCGAGGTCACGTCGATGCTGCGCTGGACGCGGAACGTCTGCGCCGAATCGTTGACGTCGTCGTCGATCACGAGCGTCGGCCGCGCGTGCTGCACCAGCTCGACCTCGTCGACCATGCCCTGCATCTGCTGGCTGTTGCCCAGACCGGAGCCGAGCGTCGGCTGCTGGCACCACGCCGCCGGCAGCTCGCCGCTCGGGAACTTGACGAGTCGGTCGAAGCGGCGCGGATCGAACAGCGGCGTGCCACGCGGCGGGCCGAGGTAGGCGTTGGTGACCTGGTCCTGGAACGCGACCAGCTGGAACGGCCACGGCCCCAAGCGCTCGGCCGGAACCTGGTTCTGCTGCAGGTTGTCGGCCTCGTAGCGGCGGCACGACCAGTTGACCGTCTGCCACTCGACCGGCGGCCGCTGCGTGCCGGTCGCGACCGAGCCCTGCACCATGGCGACCCGGTCGAGCCGGCCAGCGCGGCCGGTGTAGGCGCCGAAGTTGCCCCACTGCAGCTGCATGCGGTGGCAGGCCGTCACCATCGCGTTCGGTTGCGGGTGCGGCGAGGTGCCGGTGAACGGATCGCCGCGGAACGCCAGCGCGCGGCGCGCGGCATGGATCTGCGGCCACGTGCTCTCGACCTGCGGCGTGTAGCCGATGTAGCCGGACGTGGCCGCGACCTGGGGCCATGGCGGCGTCGAGGCCGAGGGCTGCGCGTTCGGACCGAGCGGGCCGACGTCGACCTGGGCCGCACCGATGCGGTTGGTCAGCACGAAGCGCACCGACTCCCACGCGGAGCGGTTGGCGCGGCAGATGTGGCGGCGGTCGGCGATCACGTCGTAGCGCACCCATTCGGTGTCCACGGCGTTCCCGCCCTGCGGCATCAGTTGGCAGAACTGCGTCAGTTGCAACGTCTGCGGATCCCAAAGCACCTGCGTGTTGGCGACCGGCAGCGAGATCGGCACGACGAAGACGATCTCCGTCGGCAGGTCGTCGAGGATCTTGCCGGGTTCCTGCGGCAGGCCGTAGTCCTCGTAGTTGACGACGAAGCGGCGCGGTCGGCCGTCGAACTGGTCGGTCGGGATCTGGCCGTCCTGACCCGGCAGCGCCTGCTGCTGCGCGCGCGTCACGCCGGTCAGCTGGTTGCCCTGGCGCGCGGTGAACTTGATCACCTCGACGCCACCGAAGGTCGCGGACGCCGACGTCGTCGCTTGCGAGCGATCCCATCGCTGCAGGCCCTGCACGAGCAGCGCGTAGCCGCCGGTCGTCGGGAAGGCGTTGAGGATCTGTTCGTTGGCGGCGCTCGGCGGGTACGTGCGACCGGTCGGCACCGGGTCCGCCAGCAGGATGTTGCCGGTCCACGTCTCGTCGAGGCCCGTGCCGATCGGGAACGACGGCCCCTGCGGGATCGTGATCGTGATCGGTCGCGGGTTGTCGATGAAGCAGCGCGCCACCGCGAAGCCGCCGATGGAGCCCTCGATCGTCGTCTTGCCGACCATCATCGGCGTGTCCTCGCTGAGCGGCAGCGACCAGCCGGCCAGTTCGACCAGCGAGCCAGCCGGGTGTGCCGGGAACACGTCGAGGTTCACGCCCTGGAACTGCGAGCTGTTGATGTCGACCGTCGGGTTGCCTTGCGCGTCGACCGGAATGTCGGGGCGCATCTCGCGGCCGCGCATGCGCGCCGCGCGCCCGCCCATCGAGTCGTTCCACTGGCAGCGGAACGAGTTGCCGCGCACGCTCGTGTACTCGAACAGCTCGGTGCCGATGCGCAGCAGGCCGACGGGCGGGAAGCCCTCGGTGCTCTCGACCTGCAGGTCGACGTAGCGGTCGTTGCCGGCGACGCCCGGGAGCGTCTGGTTGTTGGCCAGCTGCGGGTCGAACACCGGCAGCGACGCCGTCAGGTAGGTCTGGAAGCGCGGCTTGCCGCGCGGGAAGCCGTCGACGTGCAGCGAAAGGTCCGACGGCCGTCCGCCAGCGGCCTGGAACGCCACGTGGACCGGCGTGTTGGCCGGCAGACCGAGCTCGGCGAGCGGCAAGACCACTTGCGTGGCGGTGCGCGGCACACCGGCCGGCGACGCGCCTGGATTGGGGTCGAGGCCAGCCTCGTCGATCGACTCGAGCAGCAGGTTGCCGTCGCGTGCTTCGAGCGCGAGCCGGTTGCGCTGGTCGCTGCCATCGCCGTGCTCGAACAGCGTCACCGCGCCGAGCGCCTGCGGCTCGAACCACGCGCTGAGCGCCAACTTGCCGAGGAAGCTGTCCTGCGTGCTGAACGGGAACGCGATCTGGTCGTGCCGGCCGGTGCCCTGCTGCGTCGTCGCCTGACGTTGCTGCTGCGGTTGGTTGCCTTGGCCAGGCTGGCCTTGCGGCTGCGACGGACCATTGTTGTTGAGCAGCAGCGCTCCGAGCTTGCTGACGTCGTGGCCACGCACGTCCTGCGCGGCCCAGAACGTCTCCTGCACGCGCAGCGTCGGCGAGATGCGGTAGTTGCCCGGCATCGCGGTCGCCGGCGCTGCTTGGATGCCGGCCGCGGCGTCGTCGCGGGCCGGGAAGCGCAACTGGCCGAAGCCGAGGTTGGGGAACGCCGCCGCAAGCAGGTGCGGCGCCGCGCGACTCGCCGGGTCGTTGCCCGGTGAATTGGGCTGCAAGGCGCCGAGGTTGACCGGGTTGGTCGTCCAATAGGGCGCGCGGCGATCGAGCAGGAACGCTTCTTCGAACTGCTCCTGCGTCGACCAGCGGCGTTCGACGCCGAAGCCCGGCACGGCGGCGGCAACGCCGGTGCGCTCATTGCGTGCGGCCACGCCCGGCGCCAGCGAACTGCGCGTGCGGCTGGCAGCGGCGCGGTAGGCCATCCACGGCCCCGACTGGAAGCAGATGGGTGCCGTGCCCATCTCGAGCACCGTGTCACGGCCGGTCTGCAGGTTGCGGTAGACGTTGATCAGCAGCGAGCTCTCGTCCTGGCTGGCCGCCGCTTCGAGCCGCGGTCGCCACAGGCGCTCGACGAGGTCTTGCCAGCCGGTGAACGGGCCCGTGCCTGCCGTGTCGGTCGCGGTGCGGAGCAGCACGAGGTCGTCGGCGAGCTGGCGCGCCTTGTCGCGGGAGAACACCGGCGGCGACGTCCGGATGGTGCCGGACTCGCTCTGTCGCACCTGCGGCGGCTGGCGCAACTGCGTCAGCAAGGCGGCGAGGACCTCAGCGCTCGCGGTGTTGGCGTTCACCGGCGGCGGCACGAGCGGCTCGACCACCGTGTCGATGGCGGGGAAGTCCTGCAGCACGGCGTGCAGCAGGTTGAGCAGGAACGTGCTCGGCAACGCCACGGCCTGCTGGCCGGTGGCCGATGCCGTGCCGACGACGAGGCCGTGCTCGACCGCGCCGGTGCGCAGGTTGCGCAGCCGCACCGTGCTGCCGGGACCGAGGTGCAGCGCGGACTTGACGATCAGCGTCCGCGCGCCGGGCGCGAGGTCGCCGAACACGCGCTCGGGACGCCCCCACTGAGGCGCCGTGACCGCCTGGGTGTCGAGCGCGAAGTTGGCGCGCAGCAGGTCGAGCTCGGCCGGCGTGAACGCGCCAGCGCCGGCACGCTCGATCTCCAGCAGGTCGCCGACCGCCTGCCACGGCTTGCGCGTGCGCCGCGTCGCGTCGGCCATGTTCGGCCAGTTGCTCGCCAGGACGCAGCGCCAGTCGAGCAGCAACGTCTGCGCCGGGATCGGCTCGCGACCGTCGCCGAACTCCGGCGCGTCGATGGCGCGTTGCAACTGCCGCAGCGAGCTGCCGTCCTTGCCGCCGTAGCGGATCAACTCGCCGCCGACGAAGACCATGCCGCTCTCCGGCAGGTTCGTGGCGTCGTCGACCGCGATGGCGTCGGCGTCGGGCAGCAACTCTTCGCGGAGGCGCGTCGTCGATCCCAGCACGTTGGCGATCAGCAGCGGCGAGGCGCCGTCCAGCGACGGGAAACGCTGCAGGTCGACGACGCCGCCGCCGAACACGACCTTGCCGTCCTCGCCCAGCGGCGCGAACGCCTTGGGCAGGTCGACGCGCGCCGGGAACTCGTCGATGCCGTCGTAGAGCGGCGTCGGGTCGATCGCCGGGTGCGAGAGCGCCGCGTCGGCGAGCAGCAGTTCGCGCACGCTGGCCGAGCCCTGCGTCACCGCCGCTTCCTCGACATCGCGCTGCGCTGCGTCGGCGCCGACCGACATCGACACCGCGAACGGCAGCGCCAGCAGCATCAGCAGCGTCAAGGCGAAGAGCACGGCGAGCAACGCCATGCCGGCGGCGCGATCCGCCATGCCGGCGGCGCGACCAATCGTCGAGCGAATCATGCCCCTCCCTCCCGCACGGTGAACACCGCGGTCGGCGCTTCGATCGCCTCGCCGCGCGCGTCGAACGAAAAACGCAGCGGCTTGCTGACCTCGCACTCGATCGGCAACTGCTGTGGCGAGCCGAACTGATAGACGAACCAGCGCACCTCGTCGACCACGCCAGCGAACGCCGCGTCCGCCGGGGCGAACTCGAACGTCGCTTCGGGCTCCTGCTGCGGCGTGCCTTCGGCGACCGCGTCCCCGACTTCACGGCCATCGACCGACAGCCAGCAGCGGCGGGTGTCACAGCCGAGTTCGATCGTGCACCAGCGGCCGCGCGGCAGCGGTTGCGCGGCGACGACGGCGATGAGCCGGTTGTCGTTGCTGCCGAGCGCTGCCATGCGCAGGCGCGCGCGCAGCTTGCCGTCGGCGTCGAGCGTCAACTCGATGCCGGGCGGCAGGCGCAGCAGCGTCGCCGGCCCGTCCGACGCGAGCAGCAGGTCGAACCGCACGACGAAGCCCTCGCGCAGGTCGAGCAGCGATTGCGGCGCCGTCCACCGGACCGCCGCGCCCCGCCCGCCGGGCGCTACGCGCAGCGCGTGGCCGAAGCGGCCGTCGCGCGTCGCTTCGCCGCCGAGCGCTGGCCGCAGGCTGTCGTCCTCGTAGCCCTGGTTCGGCTCGAAGCGAAAGGCGACGACCGGCCGCAGCAGCCGCGACTGCACCGTCGCCGGACTCTCGTCGCCGCCCGGCCGCACCAGCACTTCGGTCGGCACGCCTTCGGCGCGCGCCGACAGCTGGGCCGCCCGCAGTTCGCCGCCGAGCGCGGCGTTGGCCACCATCGTCGGGTCGGTCTTGCCGAGGAAGCCGACGGACAAGCCGGTGAGGACCGACAGGATGGCGATCACCACCAGCAGTTCGAACAGCGTGAATCCGGCGGTGGCGCGCATCGTGGCGAGGGATCGGAAGCCAGTCTCGATTGGCCGGGCTCAGTTCGCCGGCCAGACGATGTCGTCGTCGGTGCCGAATCGTTGGTCAGGGCCAGCGCTCAGGAGTTGGAACTTGCCGGCGCCATAGATGACGCCGTCGGGACGCCGACGCGTCTTGACCTGCGCGGTGTCGGACTCGGCGTCGGCCTTGACCACCTGCGCGCGCTCGAGGCCGAACTTGCCGAAGTAGGCGATCGGCGTGCGCCAGTGGTCGGTGATCTCGAGCCGGTCGCGGCGCTTGAGCAACGGCAGGTCGACGCCGTGGTCGTCCGCGTCGGTGTTGCTGAAGCGGTCCGCGAGGCTCGTCAGGTCGAGGCCGTCCTGCTGCGACTGGCTGAGGAAGCAGACCAGCGACTCGATGCCGGTGTTGACGCCGTTGTCGCCCTTCCACGTCGCCTTGGCGATGCCCTCCGGCGCCTTCAGGTCGTCCGGCGGGAAGATGCCGTGCTTGCGCTGGAAGCGCTGGATGCCGCCTTCGAGCATCTGCAGGTTGGTCTCGGTGGCGGCGGCGTTGGCGGCCTCGTTGGCGCCGAACACCTGTGGCAGCAGCACGGCGGCGAGCACGCCGAGGATCGAGATCACGATCAGCAACTCGATCAGGGTGAAGCCGCGCGCAGCGGCGGTCGGACGGGACATGTCAGCGCTCCTTGCGGCGTTCGAGCCGCCAGTCGTCGAAGGCGACGTCGACGTCGTCGCCCTTGTCGCCGAGCGCGAAGAGCACCGTCTTCAGCTCGGAGTTGGTATTGCCGGTCAGCGCCTTCATGACGCGGCGGTGGACGACCGCGCCATTCCAGCTGACGACGAGCGCGAACTGCCGCGTCGCCGCATCGCCTTGCGGCACGAGGCGCAGTTCCAGGCTGGCCGCAGCGCCCGGCTGGAAACCAGGGATCGCGAGGTTCACCTGCTCGACCGCGGCTTCGCCGTTCTCACGGCCATCCTCGATGCGCAGGAAGGGCTTGCCTTCGCGCACGCCGACGCGGACCAGCACGTCCGTGCCCTGGTTGCCGCGCGGCACCTCGATGCCGACGCCGTAGAAGCCGCGTGCGGAGGGCTGGCCAGCGCCGGCCTGCACCGTGGCGGACACGGCGAGGAAGTTGCGGCCCTTCTTGATCGCGCTGACGCGCTCGGCCCAGACCTGGCCTTGACCGGAGCGGCTGTACTTGCCGCGGAACGCCAACCGGCCGTCGACGATCTTGCCGCCGAGCGGGCCGTCGTCGTCGACGGCCCAGACGCTGCCGACCTCGGCGCGGTCGAAGGAGTCGCCGAGCGATTCCTTCTGCGCATGGTCGTCGATCGCGTCGAGCGTCGCGGAGGCCCACTTCGACACCGGATCGTCCTTGCCGAGGTCCTGGGTCAGGCGCTGCAGCGCCATGGCGGCGTCGTCAACCTGACCGCGGCTGTAGTCGACGACCGCCAGGGCGCCCTTGCCGAACGCCTTGTTGCGCTCGTCGGCCGCTGCGTCGCGACCGGCGGCGAAGGCCGAGCTCGCGGCGCGCGGCTCGGCCGCGGCGAAGGCGATGACGCCTTGCCACTCGAGCAGCTCCTGCGCCACCAGCGGCGCCAGCGCGACCGCGCGGTCGGCGTAGCGCAGCGCGGCGACGATGGCCGCCGCCTGCTCCTCGCCCACGCTCTCCCGCGCACGCGCGGCCTGCGCGGCCGCCATCTCGGCGACGGCGTGCACGAAGTCGTCGCGCATACGCAGCGCCCCTGACAGCGCCTCGACCGCGGCGCCGAGCTGGCCCGAGAGGCGCAGCGCACGACCGCGCAGGTACTGCGCGAACACGTCGGTCGGATCCGCCTCGAGCGCGCGATCGAGCCAGCCGAGCGCCGTCTCGTACTGGCCGACGCGCAGGAACGCCCAGGCCACGCCGGTGGCGGCGCGGTGCCGCAGCAGCGGATCCTGGTCGAAGACGCGCAGGAACAGGTCGTGCGCTTCCTGCAGCTTGTCGAGCCACGCGAGGCAGGCCGCCTGCCCGAGCTGCGCGGCTCCGAGGTCGCCGACGTTGGTCACGTTGCGGAACGCGGCGAGCGCGGCGTTGGCGTCGCCGGCGGCGTACGCGATGCAGCCTTCGAGGTACTGCGTGCCGCCTTCCGTGCCTTGCGCCATCGGCAGCGCGGCGCGGGCGCCGGCGAGGTCGCCGATGGCGAGCCGGCACTGCACGATGATGCGGCCGACGCGCGCCTTGGCGACGGGATCCTGCACCGAGCCGATGGCCTGCTCGGCGCGCTGCGCGGCGCCAGCCGCTTCCTTGCTGCGACCGCGCTGGCGCAGGAACTCGGCGAGCGCCGCATGCGGCCGCGCGTCCGTCGGCTGCAGCTGCGCGGCCTGCCGCAGGTCTGCCTCGGCGTCGCGCCAGAGGCCGAGCCGCGCCTTGACGACGCCCAGGCCCTCGAAGCGGAAGGCGCCTTCACTGCCGTTCGCCGGCAGCTTGTCGAGCATCGCCAGTTCGGCGGCGAGGTCGCCCTGCATGCGCAGCACGCGCTGCATCAGCCGCAAGCCTTCGAGGTCGCCCTTGGACAACTCGCGGTAGCGCTGCGCGTGGAAGAACGCCTTCTCGTACACCCAGCTGTGTTCGCGCGCGCGCTCGAGCAGCCAGTCGACCAGGCCGCGACGCTCGGGCAGGTGCGACGGCAGGTCCGGCACCTTGCGCTCGCGCCGAACGATCTCGTTGCGCAGCGTGTTGGCGAGGACCACGCGGTCGATCCGCAGCGGATCGCCGCCCAGCGTGATGACCTCGGCGAGGCGCTGGCGCGTCAGGTCGTACTTGCGCAGCTTGAGCGTGACGCCGGCGAAGTCCGTGCGCTCCTCGAGCGCGAAGAGGTCCAGGCCTTCGCCCTCGAGCACGCCGAACTGGGGCGCGGCAAGGCCACCGTAGTAGACGCGGTCGTAGGTCAGCGCGGCGCGCGCTTCCATGTCCGAGCGCGTCGACGGGGCCTGGCCGTCGCCGGCCTCCGCCGCGGGCGCTGCGGCCGGCGACTCGCCAGCGGCAGCGAGGGCGACGTCGGCCAGCACGCCACCGTCGGCGCGCAGCGTGTAGGCCTGGCGCGGATCCGGACCTGGATCGAGCGGCAACGCCGCGAGCGACAGCGGCGCATGCGGCGGGAAGTCGAGCGCGCGCGGCGGCAGCGACTTCGTCTCGCTCGGTTCGGTGCAGAAGTCGCGGCGCGCGGGCGCCGGCGCCGACGAGTCGACCAACGCCGGCACGGCGACCGTCGCGGCCTCGTACTCGGCGGCCTGCGGCGAGTAGCGGCGGAAGGCCGGCGGACCGCCGAGGTAGCCCTTGGCGACGAGGGCCACGACGACCAACGTCAGCACGGCGAGAACCTGTTCCTTGCGCATCGCCATCACTTGCCCTCCTGCTCGTCGGCCTTCGGCTTGAACGCGATGCCGACCGCCGTGCCCTTGATCGAGCACGGTTCACCCGGCCGCGCCGGCTTCAGCATCTGCCACGACTCCAGCACGAGCGCCTGGCCCTGGGTCGATCCGCGCATCGCCTCGAGGAAGGCCAACGCGGTGGCCTCGTCGGACTGGAACTGGAACGACAACTGCTCTTGCGTGAAGAAGTCGCGGACGTCGATTTCGCCCTGCCGCGGCGCGCGCAGCGGCGAACGCTGGCTGCGGCGCGCGTCGAGCCGCAGCGCCAGGATGGCGCGCAACCCCACCGCCGCCTCGTCGCCGGCGCGCGTTGCGTCGTGCGCAGCGAACAGTCGTTGCTGGCACGCGTCGATCAACTCGAGCCCGAACAGCGTCGCGCGGATCTCGTCGACGCCGGTCGGCACCTCCCACGCGATGCCACCATCGGCGACCTGCACGTCGCGCTGGTTCGCCGCCGTGAGGATCCGCTGCTTGAGGTCGCGGCTCTGCTGGAAGAGGAAGTCGCCCGGCCGGACGCCTTCCGGCAGCTGGAACCCGGCGCCAGGCACGTACTGCAATGCCGCGACGAGCGCGGCGCGCGCCTTGGCGAGCTCTTCGCCCTCGGTCCGGGCGGCGTCGAGCGCGGCCTGCGTGTAGACCGGCCCGGTCGGCGCGCCGAGGCTGCGCTCGGTCTGCAGCCGCACCGCGTGGACCGAATCGAAGATCGCGCTGACGACCAGCCAGCCGACGGCGCCGCAACCGGCACCGAGCAGCCACTTCTTGTTCTCCTGAACGAACGCGCCGACGTCCATCACTTCGCCTCCTTGGCGAGCTCGACCGTGATGCGGAATCGCTCCGCCTTGTCCTGGCTGGCGATCGGCACCATCTGCGCCTCGAGGCCGGCCATGCCCGGGTCCGCCTGCATCGCTTGCTTGAACTTGAGGATGGCGCCGCTGGTCTGCACGCCATCGACCTCCTTGCCAGCGCCCTCGATGACGACGGCCGGCTTCTTGCGCACGCCGCCACCACCGCCGGCGGTCACTTCGACCTTCTCGATCCACAGCTGCGGCGGCAGGTGCGCGGCGACCGCCCGCTGGATCCGCAGCAGGCCGTGTTGCGCGAGCGACAGGCCGGCAAGGTGCTCGACCAGCGCGCGGTCGGCCTTGTTGGCGTCGATCTGCGCCGCCGCGTCGTTCTGGATGGTGGTCGCCGTGCCGATCTGGCGACGCAGTTGCTGGCCAGCGACCTCCGCCGCAGCGACGGCCTTGCCGCCGTGGACCCACTCGAGCGCCAACGCGCCGACCACGAGCGCGCCGGCGGCGATGTTCCAGATCGTGCGCTGTTGGAAGCGCTGCGCCTTGCGCACCGCCTCCGGCAGGATCTCGAGCGCGTACAGCGACTCGTCGAGCCGACCGACCGCGAGACCGAGGGCCACGACGGCCTCCGCCCGGTTGGCCTGCAGCATCTCGGCGTCCGCCGGCGGCAGCGCCGACAGGTCGAGGTTGGCGAACGGATCGAACGCCTCGACCGGGCACCGCAGGGCTTCGCGCAGGAAGCCGCGCACGCCGCGCAGGTTGGCGCCGCCGCCGCTGAGCAGCACGCGGTCGACCTTCAGGTCCGCGATCTTCGTCTGGCTCTTGCAGAACGAGATCGACGACTGGATCGCGGAGCTGATCGCGCCCGCCGCCGACGTCGCCGCGAGCGCGACCTTCTCCGCCGGGCCGCCGCCGTGACGACCGCGGTTCTGCGGGTCGATGTCCAGCAGCTCCTTCTTGAGCGCTTCGGCCTTGCGCTCCGAGACGTTGAACGCCGACGCGATCGCGTCGTCGAAGACCTTGGCGCCCGCGCTGAGGTTGCGCGCGAACAACAGGTCGGTGCCCTTGACGATGGCGAGGTCGATCGTCTGGTGGCCGATGTGCGCCAGCACGACGACGCTGTCGGCCTCGACCGGGCCGCACTTCAGGTAGGCGTTGTAGAGCGCCGTGCAGTTCGGGACGAACGCGGCGACCGCGCCGCCGGCGTCCTTGACCTGCTGCTGCAACCGGTCGAGCGCGTCGTCCTTGGCGAGCGCGAGCAGGATCGTGTCGACGCCCGACTCGGGGTCCTGGCTCGGCAGCAGGTTGTAGTCGGCGGAGAGCGCTCCGCCGGACTGCTGCGCGAGATCGGCGATCTCGAGGTCCATCAGGTTGCGCAGCTGCCAGTCCGGCGTCGGCGGCACCTGGCTGTAGCGCAGCATCATGTCGCGGCCGGTCACGCCGCAGACGACGCCGGCGAGCGGCACGCCGGCATCGCGCAGGCTCGCTGGCTGGCCGTCCTCGCCGCGCGGGACGACCGAGAACCGCAGGATCTTCACGCCGTGCTTGTCGGCCGAGGCCACCAGCGTCTTCGCGCTGTGGCTGCCCAGGTCGCACGCAGTCGCTTTCTTCGCCATGGGTTTGGTTCCGTGCGCGCCGTCAGTTGCCGAGGTTCTTCTGGATGTAATCGCGGACGATGCGGCTCAAGCCGTCCTGCTGCGCGTCCGCGAATGCCTGCGCCAGCGCTTGCAGGCGCTGGCGCTGCTGCACCGCCGATTGCGCGTCGAACTCGGCGAGCTTGCCGCGGGCCGCGTCGCGCAGCGCCATGGTCGCCTTGGCGTCGCCGAGGTTGCGTTCGCCGTAGAGCGCGACGACGTCCTCGACGCCCAGCGCCACGCGCTCGAAGCCGCCGCGCGTCGAGAAGAACGCCGCCTCGTCGAAGTCGCGTTGCAGGTCGCGCAGCGTCGCCGCCTGCGCCGCCATCGTCTCGGCCGCCAGCGCGAGCGCCTGGCCGAGCACCTCGGAGTCCATCGGCGCGCGCGTCGCGACTTCGCGGAGCTTGTCGAGCGCCTCGCCCGGACGCCCCTCGTCGCGCGCGCGGCGCGACTGCCGCACCAGCTCGGCGGCCTGCTGCCGCTCGGAGCGGAACAGCACGTCGACCTCGAACTCCGCGAGCCCAGGCACCGACAGCCGGTACCTGCCGCTGCCCGATCGCCCGACGCAATCGACCTCGCCGGCAAAACGCAGGTGCGCGCGCGTCAGGTCGTTGCCGAACAGCGCCGAGGCGCAACGGAAGCTGGAGGCCGCGGCGGTCGAGCTGTACACGCCGTCCGGCGTGCCGGTGACCAGCGCGCCTGCGGCGTCGGCCGGCATGACGAACTGCAGGCCCGGCGCGTTGCCCGCGACGAAGCGGAAGCCGCGCTCGCCGGCGGTCGCGGCCAGCGTCGCACCGAGATCGCTCAGCACGAGCAGGTCGGCGCGATGCAGCCCCGCGAGTTCCGGCGGCGCCGGGTCGGGCAGGACCGCCAGGAGCACTGCGGGCGCGTCCTTGTCGACGGACCGCAGCGCGAGCGCTGCGCCGGTGCCGAACACGGTATGGCTGCCATCGGCCAGCTTGGCCTCGATCGGCGCGGCCGAACCCGCTTCGACGATGCTGCAGTCGTCGACGTAGGCGACCGCGTCGGCGGCCGGCAAGGTCGCGACCACTTCCAGCTGCAGGCGATCGCAACCGGTCGGCGCGGCCAGCACGAGTTCCAGTCGCGTCCAGCCGTCTGCGGTCGCCAGCTTGGTGCCGGTGCGGAAGGTGAACGGCGCCTGCTCGCTGGCCGAGAAGAACACCGCGCGCAGCGCGATGCTCGCGCCCGCTTCCGAGCGCACGTGCGCAGCCAGGGTGTAGGCGCGCTGCGGGAACACCGGCGTCGGTTCCTGGCTGCGCAAGACCGCGAAGTCCGCGGCCTCGGCGGCCTCGCCGCGGCGCGCTTCGAACGCGCCGGATCCCGTGTGGGCAACGCCGCAGAGCCCGAAGCCAGCGCCCGCCGGACGCAGCAACCAGCCATCGGTCGTCTCGCAGCTACTCGCGCCCGCCGCCAGCTTGTCGCCGGCGATGGCCAGGACGGCCCGCGGACCCGCGCTGCCGCCACCGTCGCCGCCGGCCTGCTGCGCGCTTCCCAGCCAGAGATACCCGCCGACCGCGAGGCCGGCAGCGAGCGCGATCGCCAGCACGGCCGTCGAACGCGAACCCTTGCCCAAGCGGCTGCGGTCGATCGTGCGCACCGCCAAATCGCCGGCGTCCGCACTCGCCACGGCGGCAGCGCCCTCGGCGCGGAATGCGACGCGCCAGCGGCCGAACGTCACCACGTCGCCCGGCGTCAACACGATCTCGGTGACGCGCTTGCCGTCGAGGAACGTGCCGTTCGTCGAGCCGGTGTCGCGCAAGACGCAGCGTTCGCCTTCGAGAACGATCTCGGCGTGGCTGCCGGACGTCTTCTCGTCCGCGAGCACGACGTCGTTGCCCGGCTTGCGGCCGATGCGCAACGGATGGTCCGGGATCGCAACGACTTCGCCGGCTCGATCCCCGTCGAGGATCTCGAGGACGTACTTGGCCATCGGTGGGTTGAGGGGTCGGGCGGCGAGCGAGCCGCATCACGCGGTGCGCGCCGGCGGACTGCCGGCGCACCGGACGGGTCGGGGACGCGAGCCCGGCTCCGGATCAGCACAAACTAGCCCCGCGTCGATGCGCCGCAACCAAGCGTTGCCAAGACTTCTACGCCTCATCGAGGTCGCCGCGTCGCGACGTCGCCGCTACAACCTGCCGCTGGGATGGCCAATCGCTACTTCGTCGAGGCGCTGCCGGCGGACGGCCGGCACGCACTGCCCGAGGACGTCGCCCACCATTTGGCGCGCGTGCTGCGATGCCGACCGGGCGATCCGGTGCGACTCGGCGACGGCGTGGGCGGCACGGCAGATGCCGTCGTGTTTTCTGCCGACAAACGCGGCGTGACGGTCGACGTGCAGGCGTTTCGGCGCGATCCGTCGCCCACCGTCGAACTCACCCTCGCGTTCGCGCTGCCGCGCCTGCAGCGCGCCGAGTGGCTGCTGGAGCACGGCACCGAGGTCGGCGTGGCGGCCTTCCAGCCGATCTGGACCGCGCGCACGCGACCTGGCAACGAACGGCCAGATCGCTGGCAGCGCATCGTGACGGCGGCCGCCGGCCAGTGCGATCGGGCATGGCTTCCGACGGTCCGGCCGGCCTGCGCGCTCGCCGACCTGCTCGCGCAACCGGCGCGCGGACCGCGCCTGCTCGCCAGCATCGCCGGGGAAGAATGCCGACCTCTTGCCGCCGGTCCCGCGACACTGCTCGTCGGCCCGGAAGGCGGCTTCGACGCCGACGAGCTCGCCGCCATCACCGCCGCGGGCTACGCCGGGGTGCGGCTTGGCCGCCACATCCTCCGCACCGAGACCGCGGCGCTGGTCGGCGCTGCGATGCTGCTCGCGCATTGAGGCCGCCCGGAAACGAACACGCCCCGCGGCCGAGGCCGCGAGGCGTGTCGCTGCCGTCACTCGCCGGCGTCAGTTGACGCCGAGCAGCAACTGCAGCGCGTTCGACGTGATCGCGCCGAAGGCGTTGACGCCCGGCTTGAGCACCGCCGACTGGTTCATGATCACCGTGCCCGAGGCGCCGGCGACGTTCGGCACCGTGAACGGGACGGCCTGGGTCGCGCCGCCGATCAAGAACGTGTTCAGCACGTCGAGGCCGGCGTACAGGCGGCAACCCGGCATGCCGAGCACACCGAGGTCGAAGCCCGGGGCCGGGTACTCCGTCAGCGACAGGATCGAGATGCCGATCGCCGCGCCCGACGGGATGTTCGCCGTCTGCAGGTTGATCGTCGAGCCCATGATCGGGCGCGCCGAGGCCGTCAGCGCGAGGTTCGGCACCGGGCCGCTGCACAGGGCAAGGCCAGCGCCGAGGTTCGCCGAGATGTCCCAGCTGCCCGGATCGGCAGCGCCGCTGCCGCGCGTGAAGCCGGCGAGGTACTCGTTGCCCGCGGCCGTGACCGCGCCGTAGACGACGTTGACGTTGCCGTTCGGGAAGAACTGGTACTGGAACGTCGCCGAGCCGCCGCCGGAGTAGTTCGGCACCGCGGTGAACGTGATGCGGACGACGCTCGGGCTGCTGTCGAGCTTGATCTGGCCGGTGCCAGCGTTCAGGTCGTGCCACGCCGCCGCCCACGTCGGAGCGCCGGAGAGGAACGCCGACGCCGAGGGCGTGTACGAGGTGCTGTTGCCGCCGGCCTGGACGAAGCCGTTGGTGCAGACCCACAGCGTGTTGGTCGTGCCGCCGGGGTACGGCAGCGCGAAGGGCAGCGTGACGCTGGCGCCCGCGTCGTCGCCCGACGTGATGTTGGTCGCCGTGCCCGCCGGCGCCACGAACGTGCCCGTGCCCTGGCTCAGGTTGTAGTCCGAGCCGGTGTACGTCAGCGCCCAGCGCGAGTTGGCGAGGTCGAACGAGCCCGCCGACGCGAAGAACTCGTAGAACGACGACTGGCAGTTCGTGCCGCCGCACCCGGCGCCGGTCGCCGTCGTCTGCGCGAAGGTCGAACCGCTCGGCACCTTGGCGCCGACGCCGACGCTGAGCGCGCCCGGACCGAGGCGCGCCTCGTCGAGCGTCACGAGGCCGGAGCCCGGCGCGAAGTTCGCGTCGAAGCCGAAGTTGTAGATCGTGCCCCAGTTGAGCGGGTTGCTCGCCGGCGCGGTGAAGACGATCTCGTTGCCGACGCGCGCGGCGGTCCACTCGTTGAGCGCGTTGGTGTCGATGTCGCCGAAGCTGAAGTTGCTGGCCACGGCGCCCGCGTCGATCGGCACGCGCAGCGTCGCGCCACCGCGGTTGTTGTCGACGTTGTGGACGGCGTACTCGTAGTGGTAGCTGCCGCCGCCGAGCGGCGTCACCACGCAACCGACGAAGAAGCGGCCGTCGTCGTTGCCGTTCTGGCCGACGTTGACCTCAGCGCCCGGCCACCGCGTCAGCACCGAACCGTGCGTCATCGGGTTGGCGTTGTTCGGGAACGACCACGTGCTGCCGCCGTACGTCGGCGTGCAACCGCGCGAGGCGAGGTTGTCCCCGCGGTTGGCGACGGACTCGCCCTGGTGGATCAACTGGATCGCGTAGTAGTACTGAGCGCTCGGCGTGAGCAGGTCGGCCTCGCGCACGGTCATGCGGTTCTTGACCGCGTCGAACGCGCCGGTCTGCGTGCCCGTCAGCGTGCGGACGCCGTCGATCGCCGCGGCGCCGGTCACGGCCGGATCGCCGTAGTCGAAGTAGCTGCCGACCGGGTTCCACGTGCCGAGCCACGGATCGATCTCCGCGGGCGGGCCGAGCCAGAAGCGGTCGGCGTTGTTGCCAGCGCCGTAGGTGTCGGAGCAGCCGACGCCCATGACGCTGCCGCCGGGCGTGTTGCAGGTGCCGCACGCGCCGGAGTAGTTCGTCGACGTGAAGGCGTGCTTGCAGAAGCTCCAGTCGTTGACCTGCTCGATCTTGCCGCCGCTGACGCGGACCAGCAGGAAGCCGAACTTCGGGTGGTTGCTCTGCATCGCCGCGGTCCACGGGATGCCGACCGAGCCCGGGTTGCACATCTCGTTGAGCATCGCCATGCCGACCTCGCCGTTCGGGTGCGCGGCGCCACGGCGGCCGTAGTACGTCAGCGAGTCGATCAGCGAGAGGCGGCCGTCGAGGCCCGCGACGGAGTTCGATTGCGCGGCCAAGGTGGTGGCAAGGGCCGCGAACGACAGCAACGCGAACTTGTTCATGGTGCGATGCAGGGACGAAGTGAGACGAGCGCCGAAGCCCGGCGCCATGGCGGGGACTTCGCCACCGTAACTCTATCCCTCGACTCTGCCTAGCCCGCCCCGTCGATCCCGGATCGAGACCTCGAGGCCAGCCTTGCATGGCCGCCCGCAACCGCCGACTGTGGGCGGACGATGGCACGGCCCCAAGCCCAACGGATCCCCGACCTGCGGCTGAAGATCCGCGTCCATGGCCGACACCCCTGGTTCTACCGCAAGATGATCCAGAAGCCGGAGCAGCCGCTCCCGGCTGGCACCCCGGCGGTGGTCAAGGACAAGGACGGCAAGCTGGTCGGCACCGGCTTCTACAATCCGCGCGCGGAACTGGCGCTGCGGATGTTCTCCGACGAGCCCGTGGCGGACGTGCGCAGCCACTTCCTCAGCGCCTTGCAGCAGGCGGTCGCGCTGCGCGAGGACACGCTCGGCCTGTCGCGCTACACCGATGCCTACCGCCTGGTCCACGCAGAAGGCGACGGCTTCCCGGGGCTCGTGCTCGACAAGCTCGGCGGCGCCTTCGTCGCCCAGGTCGCCTCGCTCGGCATGCTGCAACAGCTGGAGGCGCTGGGCGAATGGCTGCTGCGCAAGTATCCAGGCAGCAAGCTCGCGTTGCTGCAGGACAAGGACTGGGCCGAGCGCGAAGGCATGGACAAGCTGTCCAGGCCGGCGGCGATCCACACCACGGTGCGCGAGCATGGTCTGACGTACGCCGTGCAGGCCGGGGCCGGCCACAAGACCGGCTTCTTCGCCGACCAGCGCGACAATCGCTGGGCGGTGCGCAACCTCAGCCGTGGCCGCTCGGTGCTCGACCTGTGCTGCAACAGTGGCGGCTTCGCGCTCAACGCAGTCGTCGGCGGCGCTGCGAAGGTCGTCGCGGCCGACCTCGACGAAGCGATGGTCGCGCAGACGCAGCACAACGCCGCCGCCAACCGGCACAAGCTCACCGCGATCCACGGCGACGCCTTCGACCTGTTGCGGGAGGCGCAGCAGGGCGCGCACGACCTGCTGATCCTGGATCCGCCGAAGTGGGTCCACCACCGCGAAGAACTCGAGACCGGCATCCAGCGGTACTTCGACCTCAACCGGCTGGGCTTCGAGAAGGTCGCGCGCGGCGGCATCGTCGTGACCTGCTCGTGCTCGGGCAGCGTCAGCGAGGAGCAGTTCCTGCGCATGCTGCGCGACGCGGCGGCGGCCGCCGGCCGTGACGCACGGGTGCTGATGCTGCGCGGCGCCGGCGCGGACCATCCGATCGCGCTCGAATGCATGGAGACGCGCTACCTGAAGGTCGCGTTCCTGCAGGTGCGCTGAGGCCGCGCGGCGATGGCCGACCTCGACGCGCGCCTCCATGCCCGCCTCGCGCCGATCGGCGAATGGCAGGCGACCACGATGCGGCGCGCAGCCGTGTTGATGCCGCTGCTCGCCATGGGCGGCGTCGACGGCGTGCTGCTGGTCGTGCGCCCGGACTCCGCGCGCCAGCACGCCGGCCAGATCGCGTTCCCCGGCGGCATGCGCGACGGCGACGAGACGATCGCGGCGACCGCCGCGCGCGAATGCCGCGAAGAGACCGGTGTGGCCCCCACGGCGCTGCTCGGTTCGCTGCCGCCGCGCGCCAGTTCGAGCGGCATCCTGGTGCACGCCGTCGTCGGCCGCCTGCCCGCCGACGCAGCGCTCCGACCCTGCCCGCGCGAGGTCGTGCGCACGCTGTGGACGCCGCTGGCCGAGGCGCTCGACGACGCGCGCTGGCGCGAACTGCCGCCGCCGGGCGGGGCCATGGGCGCGCAACCGGCGACGAGCCCGCACTTCCGCCACGGCGACGACCTGATCTGGGGCCTGACGGGCCGCTTCCTGCGCGATCTGGCAGCAGCGCTCCGCTGAGCGCCGCCGCGGTCAGCCGCGCAGTTCCGCGCCGATCTGGCCGGCGTTCTCGCGGACCTTGCCGAGGAACTTCGCTTCGTCCTCGTCCGTGAGCGTGCGGTCGTCGGCGCCGAGCGTGACGGTGAAGTTGAGGCTCTTCTTGCCGGCTGGCAGGCGGTCGCCGCGGTAGGCCTCGAACAGTTGCACGTCGCGGACCAGCTTGCGACCGGTGGTGCGCAGGAACTCGGCGACCGCCGCGACCTGCACGGACTCGTCGACCAGCAGCGCGACGTCGACCGGCAGCGTCGGGAAGGTCGGCAGGGCCGCGTAGCGCGCGATCTTGCGCCCATTCACGAACAGCGCGCGCACGTCGAGGCACGCGATCGCCGTCGTCGCCGGCAGGTCGAGCGCGCGGGCCACCGCGGGATGCAGGCAGGCGACGTACCCGCACGGCGAGCCGTCGCGGTCGATGGCGACCGCGCGCGACGGATGCACCCAGGGCTGGTCGCTGCCGTGCCAGACGCGCTGCATGACGCCGGGGTAGCCGACGCGCTCGAGCAGCGAGCCCATGGCTTCGCGCAACTCGAGGAACGGATGGGCGCCGTCGCGCCGCGCGAACACGAACGCGAGCTCGCGCACCTCGTGCGGCAGCTTGTGCTCGTCGCGCATCTCGGCGTGGTAGCCCTTGCCGTGTTCGCACAGGCGGACCTCGGCGGCGTGGCGGAGGTTCGGCGCGGCGCTGGCGAGCAGGCTCGGCAGCACGTGCCGACGGATGCGCGTCACGTCGGGCGCGACCGGGTTCTGCACCTGCACGTACGCGTGGCCGCCAGCGCCGACGGCCTGCAGCACTGCGTCCGGCGTGAAGCTGTAGTTGTAGACCTCGCTGCAGCCGGTCTCGAGGCAGGCGACCTCGACCAGCCGCCGGGCGAGGAACAGCTCCTCGTTGCGCGGCGGCGGCGCGCTGGTGCCGTGCAGCGGCCGCTCGGGGATGTTGTCGTAGCGGTACATGCGCCCGACCTCCTCGATGAGGTCGTCCTCGATGGCGATGTCCTTGGTGGCGCGGAAGCTCGGCACGACGCAGTCGAAGCCGTCCTTCGTCGTGGTCACGCCGAACTGCAGCGAGCGCAGGATCGACGCGACCTTGTCGTCGTCGATGCGCACGCCCAGCTTGAGCAACAGGCGCGCGCGCCGCAGCGTCACCGTCTTCGGCGCGTACTGGAAGCCGAGCGGATCAACGAGCGGACCGGCGGCCTTCGCGGTCGGACACCAGCGCTGCAGCTCCGTCAGGTAGGCGTGCACGGCGAGTTCGGCGTTGGCCGGGTCCTGCGCCTTCTCGAAGCGCGCGCTCGCGTCGGTGCGGAGGCCCAAGCGCATGCTCGTGCGCCGGATCGTCGACGCGTGGAAGTTGGCCGACTCCAGGAACAGCGTCGTCGTGTCGGCGGCGACCATCGTGCCCGCCCCACCCATCACCCCGGCGAGCGCTTCCGGCCGCTGGTCGGCGCAGATCAGCAGGTCCTGGTCGTTCAGCTTGCGCGCGACGCCGTCCAGCGTCGTGATCGCCTCGCCGTTGCGGGCGCGGCGGACGCGCACCGGGCCGCTGCCGACATGGCGCGCGTCGAACGCGTGCATCGGCTGGCCGAGGTCGAGCATGACGAAGTTGGTGACGTCGACCGGCAACGAGATCGCGCGCTGGCCGACCGCCGCGAGCTGCCAGCGCAGCGCGAGCGGCGACGGCCCGCTGGCCACGCCGTCGACGACGAGGCCGCAGTAGCGCGGGCAGCCCTGCTTGTCTTCGACGACGACGTCGACGCGGCGGCCCGTCGCGGGCAGCGGCAGCGGCGCGCACGCCGGCTTCAGTTCGCGGCCGTAGATGGCAGCCAGCTCGCGGGCGAAGCCGTAGTGGCCCCACAGGTCGGGCCGGTGATTGACCGACTTGTTGTCGATCTCGAACACCCAGTCCTGCACGTCGAAGCAGTCGACGAAGCGCTCGCCGATCGGCGCGTCGGACGGCAGCACGAGGATGCCGTCGTTCTCGCTCGACAGGCCGAGCTCGGCCTCCGAGCAGATCATGCCCTGCGACTCGACGCCGCGGATCTTGCCGACCTTGATCTTGAGCGCGCCCTTGCCGCCGCTCGCCGGGAGCGTGTCGCCCGGCTTGATGACGACGATGCGCTGACCGGCGGCGACGTTCGGGGCGCCGCAGACGATCTGCACGACGCCGCCCGCCTTGCCGAGGTCGACCTCGCAGACCGACAGCTTGTCGGCGTCCGGATGCTTCTCGCGCTTGCGCACGTGACCGATCACCAGCGGCTCGAGGCCGTCGCCGAAGCGGATCAGGCCGTCGATCTCGGCCGTGCTCATCGTCAGGTCGGCGAGGATGCGCTTGGGCTCGATGCCCGACAGGTCGACGTGGCGCTGCAGCCAACGCAGGGAGATCTTCATCGGCTCACCTCCGGGAACTGCGCGAGGAAGCGCTTGTCGCCGCCCATGAATTGACGGATGTCGTCGATGCCGTAGCGCAGCATGACCACGCGCTGCAGGCCCATGCCGAACGCGAAGCCGACGAACTCCTCGGGGTCGAGGCCGCCGGCGCGCAGGACGTTGGGATGCACCATGCCGCACGGCAGGATCTCGATCCAACCGGACTGCTTGCACACCGCGCAGCCCTGGCCCTTGCAGAACGGGCAGTTGACGTCGAGTTCGAACCCCGGCTCGACGAACGGGAAGAAGCCGGGCCGCAGTCGCACCTGCACGTCGCGCTCGAGCACGACCCGCAGGCACGTCTTCATGGTGTGGATCAGGTTGGCGATGCTGATGCCGCTGTCGCCGTGCGCGCGGTCCACCACCAGCCCTTCCATCTGGTAGAACGTGTGCTCGTGCGTTCGGTCGACGGTCTCGCTGCGGAACACGCGGCCAGGAACGATGACCTTGAGCGGCGGCTGGAAGCCCTGCTTGACCGCGCGCAGCAGCGTGCGCACCTGCACCGGCGACGTGTGCGTGCGCAGCAGGTTCTTGTCCGTCAGCCAGAAGGTGTCCTGGCTCTCGCGCGCCGGGTGGTCGCCCGGGATGTTCAGCGCGTCGAAGTTGAAGAACTCCGACTCGACCTCCGGGCCGTCCTGCCACTGGAAGCCAAGGCTCGTGAACAGGTCGACGAGCTCGTTCTGCACGATCGTGATCGGATGCATCGTGCCGCGCGGCTTGCGCACGCCCGGCTCGGTCGGATCGAACGCAGCGCCATCGAGCTCGCGCGCCATCGCCGCGGCAGCGAACTGCTCCTTGCGCGATGCGATCGCAGCCTCGACCTCCTGCTTGATCGCGTTCGCCAGCTTGCCGAACGCCGGTCGCTCCTCCTTCGGCAACGACGTCACCGAGCGGACGAACTCGACCACCTCGCCCTTGCCGCCGAACAGGCGCGCTTCGGCCTCGACGAGGGCGGCAGGGTCGGCGGCCGCGGCGACGGCGGCCAGCCAGCGATCACGTTGGGCTTGCGGATCCATGCGGGATGGCGGCGCTGCTGACCCGCCGCCGGGGCTGTGGGGATAGGTGCTGCGGGCGCTGGAAGTTCGCCCCGGAAAACGAAACGGCGCTGGTCACTGCCAGCGCCGCGTCGCGAATCGGAGATGCCGGACGCCGGAGCGCCCGGGACGCCGGCTCAGGCGAGAGCCTGCTTGGCCTTGCCGCAGATCGCCTCGAACGTCACCGGGTCCTTGATCGCCAGCTCGCTCAGTTCCTTGCGGTTGAGCTTGATGCCGGCCTTCTGGACGCCGTGGATGAACGCCGAGTAGCGCAGGCCGAAGCTCTTGACCGCGGCCGTGAGGCGCGTGATCCAGAGCGAGCGGAAGAAGCGCTTCTTCTGCTGGCGACCGGCGAAAGCGAACCGTTCGGCGCGAAGCACCGTGACGGTCGCCATCTTGAAGAGGTTGCGACGGCCTTGGCGGTAGCCCTTGGCCCGCTTCAGGAGACGATTGCGGCGCTGCCGCGTGGCAGGTCCGTTGGTTGCGCGACTCATTGCTGGTTACCTCCCGCCCAAGAGTTCCGCCATGTTGACGGCGATCTTGCCCTTGCAGAGGCCCTTCTGGCGCAGTTGGCGCTTCCGCTTGGAAGAGCGACGCACCAACAGGTGCGAAGTGTACGCGTGGCGGAACTTGACCTTGCCGGTCTTGGTCAGCTTCATGCGCTTGACCACCGCCTTCTTGGTCTTCTGCTTCGTCATGGTCGGTCTGTCCGGTCGCCGAGGATCGTGCCGCGGGGCCGGTTCTCAGTCTTAGGAAGGGCGAGAACGCTACCGGCAGAATCGACTTGCGCAAGTGCGGCCTGGGGAAAACTCTGGCGCTGGGGATCATTCCCCCCGACAACCGCTGCCACCGGGCTGCCCACGCCCGCGAACGCCACCCCTGATGGACGCCCTGCTGACCTGCCTGCACCTCGCCGCCTACCTCGCAACCGCCTTGGGATTGGCCGAACCGCGCTGGCGCCGGGCCGCCATCGCCGCCCTGCTGGTCGCCGCCACAGCCGGCCTCGCAACCGGCCTGGGGGGAGACGAGCGCACCCTGACCACCGTGCACACGTACGCCGGCTTCGAGGGCATGCAGCAGGAGGTGTCGATGGTCAGCTTCCCCACCGGCACGGTGACCGCCCCCGGCTGGCAGTGGGCCGCCTGCTTCGCCGCCTTCGCGCTGGCATGGGCGACGGCGCTCTGGACCCTGCGCGAGCGGCCGTTGCGCAGCCCGCTGGTGGCGCCGCTGCTGTTCGCCTGGAGCGCCACCGCGACCTGGCTCGCCATGCAGGCCTGCGCCGCGCCCGCCGCGGTCGTGCAGCCCGTGGGTCTCGACCGCTTCCTATGGCCTGCCGGCCTTGCCTGCTCGCTGCTGGTCTGCCGCCGCGCCAAGACCTTTGGCGCGCTCTTCCTGCAGATGGGCCTCGCCGTGTCGCTCGCGCGCCTGCCGGCGGCGTTGTTCAGCAAGTACGCGAGCGACGGCCTGCTCGGCACGACGCTCGACGTCAGCAGCGTCCGCGACATCGTCAACCCGATGACGCAGATGCAGTTCGATCCGCGTCTGCAGCCCGGCTCGCCCGAGCAGCAGTTCTGGCTGATCTGGCTCGAGCACGTGCTGTTCTTTCCGGCGGTCCACATGATGAGCCTGTTCGGCATCGCCTTCGGCTTGTGGCTGTACTACCGCCACGAAAACGATCCGGTCTGAGGCGCGCATGACCGGCTTCGACGACTTCGCCGACGACGATCTCGGCCCGGCGGAACTGACGGCGCGCACCGAGGCACTGCGCGCGACGGTCGCTGCGATCGCCGCCGCGCCGTGCCGTCGCTGCGGCGGCCCGCTGTGCGGCCACGGCGCGCTGCTGGCGGTGCTGTTCGGCTGCAAGGACGCCCCACGCTGCCCCGACTGCCTCGCCGCCGAGCACCGCGAACCCAAGGCGGAACTGGTCGCGCGTGCGAGCGAGTGGATTCGCCGCAAGGACTGCTTCCGGCACGTCTGGCATGCAGCCAGCGCGAGCGAGCACGGCGGCGAGATCGCCGTGCCACCGTGCCTTGGCGCCCCGCCCGCCGCGACGGCTGGCGCAGCGGCGACCATGACGGCGGCGGTCCCCGCGACGCCGACGGCGCCAGCGCCGGTCGCGACCTACGACGCTGGCGACCTCGGCTGCGGCGATCTCGTGCTGGAGCTGCGCAACACGCTGCGCGAACTCCGCCCTGGCGAGGTGCTGCGGGTGTTCGCGCGCGATCCCGCCGCGCCCGTCGACCTGCCGGCATGGTGCGGACTGACCGGGCACACGCTGGTGCATGCCGCGCATCCCGAGTACCACGTGCAGCGCAAGCAAGGCTGAAACCCCATGAAGAAGTTCTGCGTCACCCTCACTTCCGCCAAGAACGATCCCGACAAGGCCACCGTCGCCTTCGTCGTCGCCAACGCCGCCGCCGCCAGCGAGCAGGAGACGGTGATGTTCCTCAGCGTCGAGGCCGTGCGCCTCTGCCAGCAGGGCTACGCCGACGACATCGCCGAGGAAGGCTTCGCGCCGCTCAAGGACCTGATCGCCAACTTCGTCAAGGCGGGCGGCAAGGTCTGGGTCTGCTCGCCGTGCTTCAAGCGCCGCAAGCTCGACGAGTCGAAGCTCATTCCCGGCGCGACCATCGTCGGCGGCGCCAAGCTGGTCGAGTTCCTGTCGCAGGGCGCGCCCTGCGTCAGCTACTGAGCCCCGCCTGACGACCGCAGCGCGGCGATGACCGATCCGGACCTGTTCGACCGCGCCGACGCGACCTGCGACGGCGGCGACCTCGACTGCGGCAGCGGCCTGCTGCTGATCATCCGCAGCGCCTTCCAGCCGGTGCCGGCCGGCGGCTCGCTGCTGGTCAAGAGCCGCGAGACGTCGGTGCGCGAGGACCTGCCAGCGTGGTGCCGCCTCGTCGGCCACACGATCGAGGCCGAACGCGACGCCGAGAACGGCTACCGGCACTTCCTGCTGCGCAAGAAGGTCGACGACCAGGCCCTCGCCGGCGACCTGCAGAAGGCCCGCGCACACGTCTGGCAGACGCGCTCGCGCTGGACCGGCGGCATGCAGGCCAAGGCGACGATGCGCAACCACAGCGTCGCCATCGGCCAGCCGGCCAGCTTCGACACCGAGGACCAAGCGCCCTCGGCGATCGAACTGCTGCTCGCCGCCGTCGCCGGTGCCCTCACCACCGGCTTCCAGTGGCGGTTGTCGCAGAAGGGCGTCGAGGTGCACGACCTCGAGGTCGTCGCCAAGGCCCGCTCCGCCGACCCGCTGGTCTTCCTCGGCGTCGCCAACGACGGCAACCCGGGCCTCGCCGACGTCGACGTGACCGCGTACGTCAGCGCCAGCGGCGACGCCGACCTCGACGCCGAGTGGCGCGAGACGGTCCGCCGGTGTCCCGTCACCCAATCCCTGCTCCGCTCCGCCCCGGTGCGCACGACGCTGCGCGCCCTCTAGACTGATGCGCCACCGCCCGATCCCCCGATTCCCCGTCAGCGTCGTCGGCAGTTGGCCTCGGCCCCGCTGGCTGCTCGAGGCGATGCGCAAGAAGGCCGCCGACCTGCCGGAGCTGCGCGACCAGGCGACGCTGCTGGCGATCAAGCAGCAGGAAGACGCAGGCGTCGACGTGCTGACCGACGGCGAGCAGCGCCGCGACAACTTCTACTCCTTCCTGACCGAGAAGCTCGACGGCGTCGCACTGATGTCGATGGCCGATCTGCTCGACTACGTCGAGGACAAGGCGGCCTTCGAGGGCTTGCTGCAGGCGCTCGACGTGCCGGCCTTCGCGATCAAGAACCCCACCATCACCGGCCGCCTCGTCCGCCGCGAGCCGCTGGCGGTGCGCGAGGCGGAGTTCCTGCGCCGCCACACCACGCGCGCCACCAAGGTCGCGCTGCCGGGCCCGTACCTGCTGTCGCGTTCGATGTGGGTGCAGAAGCTGTCGTCGCAGGCCTACCCGACGCGCGAACTCCTTTGCGACGACATCGTCGCCATCCTGCGCGCCGAGTTGCAGGAGCTGGCGGACCTGGGCGTCGAGATCGTGCAGTTCGACGAGCCGGTGCTGACCGAGCTGGTGTTCGCCGGCAAGGCGGCGACGCGCACGTTCATGTGCGCCGCGCTCGCCGCCGCCGCGGACCCGGCGGCGGAGCTGGAGCTCGCCGTCACCCTGATGAACCGCGTGACCGAGGGCATCCGCGGCGTGCGCACGGCGATGCACGTCTGCCGCGGCAACTGGAGCCGCAACGAGGACGTGCTGCTGGCCGGCGACTACGCGCCGCTGCTGCCGCACCTCGCGCGCATGCAGGTCGACCAGTTCGTGCTCGAGTACGCGACGCCGCGCGCCGGCCCCGAGGCGCTGTTGGCCCAGCTGCCGGCCCGCGCCAGCGTCGGCTTCGGCGCCGTCAACCCGCGCACCGAGCCCGACGAGGATCCGGCGGCGATCGCCGCGCGCGTCGGCAAGCTGGCCGAACTGCTCGGCCCGGACCGCATCTGGCTGAATCCGGACTGCGGCTTCGGCACCTTCGCCGAGCGGCCCGTGGCCACCGGCGCCGTGGCCGAGCGCAAGTGCGCGATCCTGGCCGAGGCGGCGCGCCTGCTGCGCGCCTGATCGCGCCGGCGCGGGACCGGCCAGCGCCAGCGCCGGCGCGGCTCAGCCGGCCTTCTTGAGCGCCGTCGCCGGCTTGGCGGCGGCCTTCTTCGCCGCCGCGCCCTGCTCCAGCTCGTCGGCGAGCTTGCCGGCGCCGTACACCTTGCGCAGCGACTCGACGATGATCGCCGGGTGCACGCTGACCGAGCGGGCGACCTCGTCGTCGAAGACGAAGTTGTTGCCCAGCGACTCGATGTTGCCGTCGAAGATCAGGCCGACGACGTTGAGGTCGCGGTCGATGACCGGCGAGCCCGAGTTGCCGCCGATGATGTCGCAGGTCGACACGAAGTTGAACGGCGTGCGCAGGTCCATCGCCTTCTCCGCCGCGAGCCACGGCTGCGGCAGGTCGAACGGATAGCGGCCGCCGAACTCGTGGTGCCGCGCGAACAGGCCGTACAGCGACGTCTGGTGCGGCGCGACCGTGCCGTTCATCTCGTAGCCCTTCACGACGCCGTCGCTGATGCGCAGCGACATCGTCGCGTCCGCCGGGATCGAGTTGCCGTAGACGGCGAAGCAGGCCTCGCCGATGCGCTTGGCCTGGGCGGCCTCGGCCCTCGCGAGCTCCTGCAGCTTCTTCACGTCCGGCTTCTCCTGCTGCATCGCCGCGACCTTCTCCGCCTGCAGCGCGGCGACCTTGTCCCAGGCGTCGCCGTACTTGGCGAGCAGATCGGCGTTCTTCGCGACGAGGCCGCGCAGCTGCGCCTCGGCCTTCTGCTTGATCGCCATGATGCGCGGGTCGAGCAGGCCGTCGCGGTAACCCTCGACCGCCTTGCGGGTGTTCTCGAGCGAGAGGATCTGCGCCCGCAGTTCCTTCTCCTTCGCGGGGCTCGCCTTGGCCTGCGCGTAGAGGTCCTGCAGCTGCGCCTTCGTCTGCGCGAGGCGCGTCGGGAAGCTCACGTCGCGCAGGAACTCGCACTGCGCCACCGTCTGCAGGCGGCCGGTGCGGCCCGGATTGCCCGTCACGAACACGAGGTCGCCCTCGGGCGCGCCGCTGGTCTTCCAGGCGAAGTGGTTGGCGCCGCTGTCGACCGGCTTGTCGCCCTGCCAGGCGCGCACGAACGTGAAGTCGAGGCCCCAGCGCGGGAAGCAGAAGTTGTCCGGGTCGCCGCCGAAGTGCGCGACCTGGCCGTGCGGCGCGCAGACGAGGCGCAGGTCGTCGTAGACCTGGAAGCTGTAGAGCTGGTAGTTGCCGCCCTGGTAGAGCGCGATGACCTCGTGCTCATGCGCCGGATCCTGCTCGGCGGCGGCCTTCTTGACCGCGTCGAGGCCCTGCGCGTTGACCGCGGCGGTGACGTCCTGCTGGCGCACCAGCTGGGTCATGCGGAAGCCGGGCAGCTTGACCTCGTTCTCGAAGGCGCCGGCGTAGTAGCCGTCCTTGAGCCAGTCGGCCGCGCCCTGCACCGAGGCGATGGCGTCGCGGGCGCAGTGGTGGTTCGTCATCACCAGGCCGTACGGGCTGACGAACGAGGCCGAGCAGAAGTTGCGGATCGAGCCGTCTTCCATCTTGCGACCAAAGCGCAGCGAGCTGAGGCGCGCCTGCGCCAGCCACTCCTCGGTCGGCTGCCAGTCGTACGCCTGCTGGAACCAGCCGACCGGCGCGGCCTCGAAGGTCCACATGCGGCCGAGGTCCTTGTTCGGCTGCTCGACCATGGGCAGCGACGGCATCGACGCCGGCGGCGGCGGCTCGGCCGGCGCGGGCGAAGCGCCTTCGGCGCGGTCCGGCGCGCCGCTGCAGGCGGCGAGCGCGACGAGGAGCCAGGGGGCGATGGCCGCACGGCGCGCGGCCACGGGGAGAGCGGTACGGAGGCGTTCGGGCTTCATGGTTCTCGGTCGGCGGATCCTACGCCGAAGGACGCAGTGCTTCCCCCTCCATGCCGGAGATCCCGCACGCACGGATCCCCGGCCGCTTCCGCACCTCGGCCCAGGGACGAATCGAGCGCGCTCGCTAGGTTGCGCGTCCATGACTGCCACCAGCCCGGCCGCCATTGCCACCGAGGATCCGATCGGCATCCTGCTGACCGAGCACCGCACCATCCTGCAGGTGCTCTCCGAGGCCGATCGCGAACGAGCCCGCCTCGAGCAGACCGGCATCCTGCGCACGACGCTGTGGCATGAGGTGCTGTGCTTCCTGCGCGACTTCGACCACGGCATCCACCACCAGAAGGAGGATCGGTTGCTGTTCAGCGAACTCGAAGGCTGCGGCCTCAGCGTCCACAACGGGCCGACCTCCGTGCTGCGCGACGAGCACCGGCGCATGGAGCACTGGCAAGGCCGCCTGGAGCACGCCGTGGCCCATCGGGACGCGCCGCGCATCGCCGCCGCCGCGGCGAGCTACTGCGACCTCGCGCGCACGCACATCCTGAAGGAGAACCAGATCGTGTTCCCGCTGGCGCGCCGCCTGCTGGCCCCCACCCAGATCTCGCTGCTGCAGACCGAGTTCGCGCCGATCGACGCCGACCTGCGCGTCGACCGCTGGCTGCCGAGCCTGGCCCAATCGTTCGACGTCTGACGCGCTCGCCTGCTGCTCAGCGGGCGGCCTGCCGCCGCAACCCGAGCCACTGAACGACCGGCGTCAACAGCAGGCTGAGCCAGAGGCACAGCGACTGCCCGCCGATCACGACGACCGCGATCGCCTTGCGCTCCTCGGCGCCCGGCCCTGCGCCGACCGCCAACGGCAGCATGCCGGCGACGAACGCCAGCGTGGTCATCAGGATGGGGCGGAGGCGGTTGCGGCTGCCCAGCACGACGGCTTCGTGCGCCGGCACGCCGGCGCGCAGCAACTGGTTGGTGTGGTCGACCTGCAGGATGGCGTTCTTCTTGACCATCCCGAACAGCACCAGGATGCCGAGCGCCGAGTAGAGGTTGAGCGTCTCGCCGGTGGCCCACAGCGACAGCAGCGCGAACGGCGCCGCGACGGGGATCGCCAGCAGGATGATCAGCGGCTGCGTGAAGCTCTCGAACTGAGCCGCCAGGATCATGTACATGAACACCAGCGCGAGCAGGAAGGCGCCGAGGAACTCGCCGCCGGCCTGCTCGAGCTCGCGCGCGCTGCCTGCGACGGCCGTCGAGTACTCGCTCGGCAGCTGCAGCTCCCCCGCCAACCGACGCGGGTCGGCGACGGCATCCGCGAGCGCAGCGCCCGGCGCTGGGCTGCCGCGCAGGCTCGCCTGCCGCTGGCGGTCCATGCGGTCGATGCGCGACGACGTGGTCGCCGGCTCGATGCGGACGAGGTTGTCGACCCGCACCGTGCCGCCGTCGATGCGTCCGACCAGCAGTTCGCCGATGCGGTCGACGCGCTGGCGGTCGGCCTCGCGCAGGCGCAGGCGGACGTCGTACTCCTCGTCGAGCTTGGGGTCGCGGAAGCGCGAGACCTCGGTGACGCCGCCGACCATCAACCGGAGCGCCGTCGCGATGTCCTGCGTCGACACGCCGAGTTCGGCAGCGCGTGGGCGGTCGATCTGGACGCGCAGCTCCGGCCGCCGCAGCCGCAACGTCGTGTCGAGGTCGATCATCGAGCCGACCTTGCTGGCGGAGAGCCGCAGCTCCTCCACCGAGCTCGCCAACGTCACGAGGTCCGGCCCGCGGATGGCGAAGTCGAGCGGGAACGGGCCGCCGCCGAGGTTGAAGCTGCGCTGGTTGCGCACCGACACCCGCACGTCGGTCAGCTTGCGCAGCCGCTGGCGGATCTCCGCCATGACCTCGCGCTGCGTGTAGTTGCCGCGGAACGCCGCCGCCGGGTCGCCGGCGAGCGTCGCCCGCCAGAGGCGATCGAGCGAGACGCGGCGGTGCTCGTGCGGCGCGATGCGCACGTAGACGCTGCCGTTCGACAGGCCGCTCAGGAAGCCGCCGCCGACCTGGGTGAGCGCGACCGCCACCGCCGGCACCTGCGCCAGCTCGGCCTCGACCGCGCGCATCACGCCGTCCATCGCCGCGAGGCTGGCGTCGTCGGGGCCGTTGACGTTGATCTCGAACTCGCCTTCGTCGACGTCGCTCGGGATGAAGTCCTGGCGCACCTTGCCGGCGAGCGCCACGGTGCTGCCGACGACGAGCGCGGAGCCGAGCACGACGAGCCACGGCCGGCGCAGGCAGCCACGCAGGGCGGCCGCGTAGGCGCGCTCCGACCAACCGCCGCCGTGGGCCTTGCGCGCGCCGGACGCGGGTCGCACCAGCCGCGCGCACATCGCCGGCGTCAAGGTGAACGAGACGACGAGCGAGAGCAGGACGGCGACCGCCGCGGTGATGCCGAACTGGAAGAGGAAGCGGCCGGTGATGCTGGAGAGGAACGAGACCGGCACGAAGATCACGACGAGGCTGAGCGTCGTCGCCAGCACCGCCAGCGCGATCTCGCCGACCGCCTCGCGGGCCGCCTGGAACGGCGGCAGGCCCTTCTCGTCGGCCCAGCGCTGCACGTTCTCGAGCACGACGATGGCGTCGTCGATGACGACGCCGACCATCAGCACCAGCGCCAGCATGGTCACGCCGTTGAGCGTGAAGCCGAGCGTCCACATCACGCCGAAGGTCGCGACCACCGACACCGGGATCGCGACGCCGGCGATCAGCGTGGCCCGCCAGCTGCGCAGGAACCACATCACGACGAGGGCCGCCAGCAGCGAGCCGACGACCAGGTGGAACTCGATCTCGTGCAGCGCGGCCCGGATGTAGCGCGACTGGTCGCGCACGATCTCGAGCCGCAGGTCCGGCGGCAGCTGCGCGCGCAGCGCTTCGATCGCGCCGAGCACGCCATCGATGGCGGCGACGGTGTTGGCGCCGGACTGACGACGAACCTCCAGCACGACCGTCGGCACGCCGTTCAAGCGCGCCAACGAGCGCGCCTCGGCGGTGCCGTCCTCGATCTGCGCGACGTCGCCCAGCTCGACCGGGACGCCGTTGCGGCGCGCGATCGTCAGCGTGCGGAACGCCGCCGGATCGAGCACCCGCCCGAGCGTGCGCAGGGTGCGTTCGCGCTGGTCGTCGGTGACGTTGCCGCCGGGCACGTCGCTGTTCTGGCGCCGGATCGCGTCGCTGACCGCGTCGACCGGCAGGTCGTACGCGGCGAGCCGGTCGGCGTCGATCCAGACGTTGATCGTGCGTTCGACGTCGCCGACGAGGCGCACCTCGCCGACGCCCCGGCCACGTTCGAGCACGCGCTTGATGCGCTTGTCGGCGATCTCCGACAGCTCGCGCATCGGCCGGTCGCCGGCGAGGGCCAGCGTCAGCACCGGCGAGCTGTCGCTGTCGAACTTGCTGACCACCGGCGGCTCGCAGTCCTCCGGCAGGCGGCGCATGGCCTGCGACACGCGGTCGCGCACGTCCTGCGCCGCGGCGTCGATGTCGCGGCCGAGGTCGAACGTCACCAGCACCAGCGAGGTGCCCGCGCCCGAGATCGAACGCAGCTCCCGGATGCCCTCGACGGTGTTGACGAGCTCCTCGATCGGATACGTGACCGAGACCTCGACCTCCTCGGGCGCGCCGCCAGGCAGCTCGGTGCGCACGGTGACGGTCGGCAGGTCGTACGCCGGGTAGCGATCGACGGCGAGGAAGTGGAAGCCGACCGCGCCGGCGACCACCATCGCCAGGATCAGCATGGTGGCGAACACCGGCCGGTGGATGCAGACGTCGGCGAGCTTGCGCACGGCTACTCCACGACCTGCACGGGCGTTTCGGGCGACATGCCCGTCGCTTCCGCGACGACGCGATCGCCGACGGCCACGCCGCGGACGACCTCGACCGCCTCGCCCACCGACCGACCGAGCTCGACCAGCACGCCCTTGGCGCGCAGCGTGCCGTCCTTGTCCTTGGCGACCGTGAACACGCGCTCGACGCCGGCGAAGCTCACCACCGCCGCGCGCGGCACGGTGACGACCGGCGCGGCCGCCGCGACGACGATGCGGGCCCGGCAGAACGCGCCCGGCAACAGCGCGCCGTCGGCGTTCTGCACCTCTGCCTCGACGAGGCGCGTGCGGTCGCCCCGGTCGATCGCCGGGCCGGTGCGCACCACCTTGCCGACGCGCTCGACGGCGTCGGCGCCATCGACGGTGAACTCGACCGACTGACCGGAGGCGATGCCGAAGGCGAGGCGGTCCGGCACGCGCAGCCGCAGCCGCAGCGGATCGACCCGCAGCAGGGTGACGACCGGAGCGCCGCCTTGCACGACCTGGCCGACGGCGACCTGGCGCATGGCGACGCGGCCCGGCCAAGGCGCTGTGACCGAGGCGTCGCGTCGCCGCTTGTGCGCCTGCGCCAGTTCGATGCGGCGCAGCTTGGCGTCGGCGATCCAGGTGCGGACGTCGTCGCGCGCGCGGCGCAGCCGGTTCTCGGCGACGGCGAGCGCTGCGGTGGCGACCTCCAGTTGCGACGACGCCTGCAGCGAGCCTTCGACGAGCTTGACGACGCGCTCGCGGTTGAGCCGCGCCTCGACCACCACGGCCTCGGCTTCGCGCACGCTCGGCGCCTGCTCGACGTCGAACGCGGCGGGATCGGCGCCGGCGGCAAGCCCGAGGCGGGCGTCGGCGGCGCCCATCGTCGCCTCGGCGCGTTCGATCGCGAGGTCGAACTCGCGGGGATCGAGCGTCGCGATCACGTCGCCGGCCGCGACCACGTCGCCGACGTCGACCCCGAGCCACGAAATGCGGCCGCCGACCTCGAGGCCGAGCACGAGTTCTTCCTGGGCGGCGAGCACGCCGCTGACGGCGACCTTGCTCGGCAGCGAGGCCTCGGCGGCGGCGACGAGACGAACCGTCTTGGACGCACGCGGCGCGGCGACCGCGCCCTCCGACGTGCCTCGCCCGCACGCGGCGAAGGCGGCCGCGAGCACGATCCCGAGGCGGCGAGCCATCACCCGGCCACCACCGTCAGGTCGTTGACGAAGCGCTCCGACATCTCGAGGGTCTGGGCGAGGTCCGGGTGGCGGACGACGATCCAGCCGTCGCCGACGACGACCTTGCGCCAGTCGCGCTTCTGCTCGCCGATCGGCGTCAGCTCGATCGTGGCGACGTGCGGGCCATAGCGGCGCATGAGCTCGGCGAGGCCGCGGTGCTCCTTGACCGTGCCCTCGCCCTGGCCGCGCTTGAAGATCATCGAGCTGTTGTACTTCTTGGTGACGTCCTGGCTCAGCCGCCCGAAGCACGCGGCCTCGGCCCAGCCGGCGAACAGGTCGACGTCGCACGAGTAGTTCATCGCGTGCACGAGGCGCGCGCCGGCGGGCCGGCCGCCGATCTCGCCGAACACGGCCTCGCCCTTCGCCGTGCGGAACCACTCCATGTGCGTGAAGCCGGTGCCGAAGCCCAAGGCCTTGATCACGGCGCGCCCGAGCTCGACGCCCGGCCGCGGCAGGTCCTGGTCCAGGTCGCGCAGGACGATGTTCTGCATCGAGATCCACGGGCTCTGCGCCAGCACCATGGGCTTGGGCCGGTACCACGCGACGCTCTCGAACAGGATGCGGCCGTCGACGCACACCGTGTCGTACGTCAGCTCCTCGCCCTCGATGAACTCCTCCACCGAGAGCACGTCGATGTGGCGGACCTTCTCCAGCGCCGCCGCGAACTCCGCCTTGTCGTTGCAGCGGTACGTGTCCTTGCTGCCGGCGCCGTCGATCGGCTTGACGATCGCCGGGTAGCCGATGCGCTCGACGTGCGCCCAGGCTTCCTTGGCGGTGTGGGCCTTGCCGTGGCGCGGCACGCGCAGGCCGGCCTTCTCGACCGCCTGCTTCATCGTCTCCTTGTCGCGGAACACCTCGGTCTGGGCCTTGCTCATGCCCGGCAGGCCGAAGCGCTCGCGCAGCGTCGCCGCGAGGTACATCAGCCGCTCCCACAGGCACTCGACGCGATCGACCGAGCGGCCGCGCAGCCAGGCGTGGATCTCCTCGGCGGCCTTCTTCTCGTCGCCGAACGACGACACCTGCAGATAGTCCGTCAACGCCTCGCGCGCCTCGACGGGCAAGGCGGCCGCGGGCTGGTCGCCGACGCCGAGGACCTTGGCGCCGACCTTGGCGAGCCCGCGCACGAACAGCGGCATCTCGGCGGGGAAACCGGGACTGAGGAAGACGACGTTCATGGCTTGGGCAGGGCTCGGTTCAGGCGGTTTCGACGCGGACGGTGCGGACGACGTGCTGGACGGCGCGTTCGACGACGGCGGTGTCCGGGTGGCGACAGAGCACGTAGCCATCGCCTTCGTAGGTGGCGGCCTTCGGCTTGCCGACCTGCGGCTCCTTGACCTCCACGGCGACGTCGCCGAGCTCGGCGCGCACGGCGTCGAGGCCGTGCACGGCGCGGATCACGGCCTCGGGACCGCCCCCCTGGCCGCGCAGGTAGGCGGCGCCGGCGGCGAAGCGCCGCGGCGGCGGCACGAAGGTCTCGAAGACCATCAGCTCGGCGAACGCGCGGTACATGTCGACGTCGGTCACGAGGCTCATCAACGTCATGAACTGCGCGCCCGGCGGCCGCGCGGCGACCTCGCCGATGGCGATGCTGCCGTCGGCGCGGCGGAACCACTCCATGTGCGACATGCCGTTCCACATGCCGAGCATGCTGAGCGCGCGCGGACCGACGCGATGGATGTCGGCGAACTCCGGCCCCGACAGGTCGCGCGGCAGCACCACGGCCCATTGGATCCACGGGTTCTCCATCACCTGCAGCGGCGTCGGGTGGTAGCAGCAGACGTTGTGGAAGACGTGGCGGCCGTGCAGCGTGACCGAGTCGAACGAGAACTCGCGGCCGGTGACGAACTCCTCGAGCAGCACGCCGCGGCCCGGCGCCGGCCGCAGGGCGCGCACGAACTCGGCGAGCGCCGTCTGGTCGTCGAGCCGCGACGTCGCCTTGGCGCCGGCCCCCGCCGGCGGCTTGTCGACGACCGGGAAGCCGACCTCGCGCACGAAGGCCTCCGCGTCCGCCAGCGAGGCGCACAGCCGGTGGCGCGCGCACGGCACGTCGTCCGCGGCGAACAGGTCCTTCATGCGCGACTTGTCGCGGAAGTTGCGGGCCGTCTGCGCGTCCATGCCGCGGATGCGCAGCTGCTCGCGCACCGCCGCCAGCGACTCCTGCAGCGGCTCGAGGATGCCGAGCAGGCGCGTGACCGGGCCGCAGCGCGCCCCGAGCCGCTCGACCGCGGCGGCCAGCAGGTCGGGCTTCAGCGCGTCGACGACACGCTCGTACCCGGCCGCCGCCTCGCGCAGATCGGGTGGGAACCGATCGATCGGATCCTGCGACACGAGGCTCAGTCGCACCCCCGGCAGCGCCGCCGCGGCGCGCGCGAAGCGAAGCGTGTTCTCCATCGCGAACGGGATCACGAAGCAGACGTGCATGCGACGCCAGACGGTAGCCAGCCAGCGCGCCTCCTGCCACGACGAGCCTTCGGGCTGGGCCACAGTCCGCAGGCGCGCCTTTGCCGTGGCACCTGGCCGCAGTGCGTGCCAACATCCGCGCATGCGTCCGCTGCGCCTCGCCCTCTGCGCATCCGAAGTCGCGCCGTTCGCCAAGACCGGCGGCCTCGCCGACGTGCTGCTCGGCCTCGGCCGGTGGCTCGGCCGCAAGGCCCCAGCCGGCCCCGGCCACGACGTGCGCATCTTCCTGCCCTACTACAAGAAGATCGCCGCGTCCGGCCTCGCGACGACGCCGCTCGCCGGGGCGCAGGACATCGAGGTGCGCTTCCCGTCCCGCACGATCCGCTTCTCGATCCGCACGGCGCCGCTGCCGCAGAGCGACGTGCTCGCGCACTTCGTCGACTGCAAGGAGCTCTACGACCGCGACGGCATCTACACCGAGGATGGCGACGAAGCGCTGCGCTTTGGCCTGCTGTCGCGCGCGGTCCTGGAGACCTGCCAGCGGCTGCAGTGGGCGCCCGACGTCGTGCACTGCAACGACTGGCACACCGGCCTGCTGCCGCTGTACCTGCGCACGGTCTACGCCTGGGACCGGCTGTTCGCCGCCACCAAGACCGTCCTGACGATCCACAACATCGGCTACCAGGGCCTGTTCGACGCCGCCCAGCTCGACGTGCTCGGCCTCGGCGACCAGCGCGCGCACGTGCACCACGGCGACCTGCGCGACGGCAAGGTGTCGTTCCTCAAGACCGGCGTGCTGCACGCCGGTCGGCTGACCACGGTGTCGAAGACCTACGCCCGCGAGATCCAGACCGCCGAGTTCGGCATGGGCATGGACGAACTGCTGCGGCAGCGCGGCAGCGAACTGGTCGGCATCGTCAACGGCGTCGACTACGGCGAGTGGAGCCCCGCCGACGACCCGCGCATCCCGCACCACTACACCGCCGACGACCTCGCCGGGAAGGCGAAGATGAAGGCGGCGATGCTGCAGCGCTTCCAGCTGCCGCACGACCCGCGCGCGCCGGTGTTCGGCGTCGTGTCGCGCCTCACCGCGCAGAAGGGCTTCGAGCTGTTCGCCGACTCGATCCCGGTGTTCCTGCAGCGCGAAGACATGCGCCTGTGCGTGCTCGGGTCGGGCGACGACAAGCACGAGAGCTACTTCCAGTGGCTGCGCGACACCTGGCCGAAGAAGGTCGGCGTCTACCGCGGCTTCCAGGAAGACCTCGCGCACTGGATCGAGGCCGGCAGCGACGTCTTCCTGATGCCGAGCCGCTTCGAGCCGTGCGGGCTCAACCAGATGTACAGCCTGCGCTACGGCACGCCGCCGATCGTGCGGCGCACCGGCGGGCTCGCCGACACCGTCGAAGCGTGGAACCCGGACACCCGCACGGGCACCGGCTTCCTGTTCGACGACTTCAGCAGCCAGGCGCTCGCCGGCACGATCGACTGGGCGCTGCGCAACTGGCGCGACCAGAAGGGCTGGCAGCAGCTGATGAAGAACGGCATGCAGAAGGACTTCTCGTGGGACCGCCAAGGCCCCGAGTACGTAGCCCTCTACCGCGCCCTGACCGGTCTGTGATCCCGATCGGCCCCTGAACCCGAGCCGCCACGCCATGCACGTCGTCCTGATCGAACCCTGCTTCCCGAAGAACCAGCGCGAGTTCCTGCGCGGCCTGCTGAGCACCGGCGCGCGCGTGTCGGCGATCAGCGAGCGGCCGCCCGAGGCGTTGCCGCCGGAGCTGCGCGACGACCTCTTCCAGTACGAGCGCGTCCGCTCGGTCGTCGACGAGCACGCGCTCGCCGAGGCGTGCAAGCGGCTCGCGCTGCGCGCCCGCATCGACCGCCTCGAAGCGACCGTCGAAGCGCACGTGATGGCCGCCGCGCACGTGCGCGAGCAGCTCGGCATCCACGGCACCACGTCGAAGACGGCGTGGCTGTGCCGCGACAAGCCGGCGATGAAGGAAGCCGTGCGCGCCGCCGGCCTCGGCTGCGCCGCCAGCGCGCGCGTGCGCACGGTCGCCGACGCCGAGGCGTTCGCCAAGGCCAACGGCTACCCGTTGATCCTCAAGCCGATCGACGGCGCCGGCGCCTCGGGCGCCACCAAGTGCGACGACGACGCGGGCCTGCGTGCTGCGTGCGAGCAGCTCAAGGTCGGCAGCGGCCGCGAGGTCGCGATCGAGGAGTACCTCGAAGGCCACGAAGGCTTCTACGACACGGTCTCCGTCAACGGGAAGGTCGTACTCGACTTCGTCAGCCACTACTACCCCAACGTGCTGGAGGCGATGCGGACGCGCTGGATCAGCCCGCAGATCGTCGTCAGCAACCGGATCGAGCAGGACAGCTACAAGGAGCTGCGCGCGTTCGGCCAGAAGGTCGTCTCGGCGCTCGGCATCTGGACGTCGCCGACGCACATGGAGTGGTTCTTCGGCCAGAAGGGCCTGAAGTTCTCCGAGATCGGCTGCCGGCCGCCGGGTGTCGGCGTCTGGGACCTGTACTGCGCGGCCAACGAGTTCGACCTCTACGCCGCCTGGGCGCACGCGATCGTGCACGAGCAGGTGCCGTTCCAGCCGAGCCGCAAGTACTCGGCCGGCATGATCGCGCTGCGACCGGACAAGGACGGCGTCATCTCGCACTACGACGGCTGGGACCGCTTCCAGCAGCAGCACGGCGAGTGGATCCTCGACAGCCACCTGCCGCCGGCCGGCACGCCGACGCAGGGCGTCGAGGCCGGCTACATGGCCAACGCCTACGTGCGCATGCGCCACCCCGACTTCGACCAGTTGCGCGCGCTGTTGAACGCCTGCGGCGAACAGGTGAAGGTGAAGGCCCGATGATCCCCCGCTCTGCCCGTTCCCTCCTCGCCACCGCCGGGCTCGCCGTTCTCGGCGGCTGCGCTGTCGGCGCCCACAAGCGCGTCGATGGCCGTGAGTTCGCGCGCCTGTGCGACACCGCCGCGTCGACGACGCGCGCGACGACCTGGATCGGCCGCACCGGCGACCGCGCCTACATCGAGGTCTGGTACGGCGGCGCCTGGTGGATCGGCGGCGGCGTCGACGTGTGCAGCGTGCTGCTCGCCGACCTGCCCGTGCCGGTGCGCGAGGCGATCCAGCGCGGCCAGGATCCGACGACGCTGCCGAAGGACGCGCTGATGCCGCCACCGGCGCCGCGCAAGCCCGAGGCCGCCGCCGCCGCCGACGGCGAGTGAGCGACCGCGCGGTCGACTAGGCGTCTGCCAGGCGGAAACGCTGCACGCCCACGCCGAGCGCGCGCATGGCCGCCGCACCGACGAAGTCCGGTCCCGGCGAGACGTCGAGCATCGACCACTTCGCCGCGTCCTCCTTGCCGTCGCGGATCGCGACGAAGCGCGGCTCCTCGCACAGGCTGACGTCGAAGACGTCGAGCGGCATCGACAGGCCTTCGCCGAGCGCCTTGATGTAGGCCTCCTTGCGCGTCCAGCAGCGATAGAACGCCAGCTCGCGCGCATCGCCCTGCAGCGCGTCGAGCGCCGCGAACTCCGACGGCGAGAAGTGCTTGCGCGCGATCTCGGTCAGGCTGTCGAGGCGGCGGACCTTCTCGACGTCGAGGCCGACCTCGGTCTTCGACACGCCGATCAGCGCCAGCTTGCCGCTGTGCGAGAGGTTGAAGTGCGGCCCGGCGGCGGCGAGGTACGGCTTGCCGCGCGGACCGGCGGTGAACTCGACGTCGGCAGGTCCGCAGCCGAGGTAGCCGGCGAGGATCAGCCGCAGCGCGCCGTGGCCGATCTGGTAGCGACGGCGGTGGTCGGCGAAGTGGAAGCGGCTGAGCCGCTGGTTCTCCGCCTTCGAAAGGTGGGCGCCGAGCCGCTCCGGATCACCGGTCAGCGGCACGGCCCACACGTGCAACGCGCCATCGCCGAGGGTCTGCCCGCCGACGCGGGCCGTGGCGAAGGTGTCGTGCAGGGCAAGCTCATCCATGGGGCACGAGCAGCCTAGCCGCTCGCCGCCGTTCGGGAAGCCGGCCGATCAGCGAATGTCCCGCCGGAACGGCGCGGCCAGGAAGCCATGCGACGACTGCAGCGACCACTCCGGCACGGCAGCCCACGCGTAGCGAACCTGCGTCGGCACGGGCACGGCGCCGTTCTGCAACTCGACCATGCCATCGACCATTCGCGCCGCCGCCGGCCGGAACATGCCGTCCGCCCCCGCCAGCTCGAAGCCGTTGCCATGGGCGGCGAGCGCGAGTTCGCCTGCGCCTTGGAACGCGAGCAGCACGCGCGCACCGTCGCGCCGTGCGTCGACGCAGACCGGACCTTCGCACGGCACGGTTTCCCCGTAGGTGCGCGCCCGCGCCAGCGCGGCGAGCCGCTCGCCGACCGGTCGCTTCGCGCGCGGATGGATGTCCTTCGCCTCGCCGACGTCGAGCGTCACCACCATGCCGGTCTTCGGCAGCGCGAGCGCTGCAGCCTGCGCCTCGCGCAGCTCCGCCGTCTGTCCGGTGTCGTTGCCGTAGTCGTACGGCGCGATCTGCACGAAGTGGAACGCCAGCGCGTCGCCGAAGCCGCCGCGCCAATCGCGCACCAGCGCTGGGAACAAGCGGGCGTACTGGGTCGCGCGCCCGCGGTTGCTCTCGCCCTGGTACCAGATGGCGCCAGCGAACGGGAACGGTTGCAGCGGCGCGATCATGCCGTTCCACAGCACGCTGGCGCGATTGGGCCCGCCGTCGCGCGGCCAGGCCGGCAACTGCGCGAGCTTCGCCAGCGTCCGTCGTTGCCAACCATCGACGAGCGGGCGCGCCGTCTCCGGCGCCTCGCGCCGCAGCACGCGGAGCGCCGTCGCCGCGCCGCCGAAGCCGCCCTCGCCATTGGTGTCGACGACCCGCACACGCAGCTCGTGCGCGCCCGCGGTCGCCAGTCGACCAGGAACCACGTACGACCGGGGCGTGCTCCAGGCGCTGTCGCGATCCATGCCGCCGATGCGCTCCCCGTCCCACGTCGCGACATCCATGTCGTCGATCGGACCGAGCTCGACGACGAGATCGGCGCCCGCCCACGCCGCCGGCACGTCGACGGCGACCCGGTACTCGGCGGCGCCATCGAAGTCGGCGAGCCCGGAGCTCGACCAGACGTCGGGCATCGCGCAGACGACGAACGTGCCCGCGGCGGCGGCTTCGACGCCACGCCAGAAACCACGCCGACGCGCTGCCGGATCCCCGGTGGCGCCGTCGCGCAACTGCGCCAACTGGCCGGCGAACTCGGGGAACTCGCGCAAACCGTCGGCGCTGGTCCAGGCTTCGGCGACGGTCCCGCCCCACGCGCTGACGACGAGCCCGAACGGTCGGCCGCGCGCCTGCTGCAGCGCGCGCGCGAAGTGGAAGCCGACCGCCGAGAAGTCCTTGGCGACCGCTGGCGTGCACACCTGCCATGCGCCATCGCAATCGCTGAGCGGCAGATCGCTCGCGCGACGCGCGACGGTGAACACGCGCAGCGTCGGCAGGTCGGCGGCGGCGATCGCCTCCACGTGGCCGTCGATGCCTTGGCTCCAACCGGCCTTGCCGAGCTGCATCTCCATGTTGCTCTGGCCGGACGCCAACCAGACGTCGCCGGCGAGCACGTCGCGCACTTCGACGCGCTCGTCGCCGCACGCAACGGTGAACGTGTGCGGCCCGCCCGGCGTCGTCGGCGTGGCGAGATCGACGGCGAAGCGACCGTCCATGCCAGCGCGCGCATCGGCCGCAGCGCCCCACGACGCGGCCACGCGCACGGTGGCACCCGGCGACGCCACGCCACGCACCGCCACGGTCGCGCCGACCGGGACGACCATGTGGTCGGAGAACAGCCGCGCAAGCCGCAGCGGCTGCGGCGGCCAGCCGGCGCGCCGCGCGATCCGGCCGCCGCTGCCCGCGGCCCAGACGCTGCCGTCGCGGCCGACGGCGCAGGCGTGGAAGCCGGTGGACTCCTGCGTCGTTGCGCCGCCATCGCGCCAAGCGGTCGCCCCGTCCGAGCCGACCGCGAGCGCTTGCCCATCAGCGAGCCAAGCTACCGCCGAACGGAAGCCGCCGAAGCCACCGACCGCCGTCCACGTGCGGCCGCCGTCCGTGGTCTGCGCCGCGCCGCCGACCGTCGGATCGGCATAGTCACCGCCGACGACGAGGCCGCGTTGCCCGCGGAACGCGAGGCCGAACGCGCCGCGCGACGGCGCGCCCGCTGGCAGCGGCAGCTCGTGCGCCGTCCAACCTTCGGCGTCGCCGCGCAGCAACCGCGCGCGCGCGCCGCCACCAGTGGCGATCCAGAAGGTCTCGCGACCCGGCGCGCCCGTCACGGCGACGCACGAACCACTCGCCGCGAAGGCGGCTTCGCCCGGCAGCGGCGCAGGCAGGCTCGCAGCGGGCACAGCCTGCCACGACCCGCCGCCGTCGCGCGTCGTCCACACGCTGAACGCGCCATCGATCGGATCGCCGAACAACACACCGACGTCGCCTTGGAACGCCATCGCGTCGAAGAACGCGCCGGCACGATCGTCCGCCAGCACGGTGCGCCACGTGGCGCCGGCGTCGTCGGTGCGCAGCACGCGCGCCGGCGTGCCAGCGACCATGGCCAGCGCGCGTTCGTCGTCGAAGGCCTCGACGTCGCGGAAGTCCCAGCGCGACGCGGTGGCCGGCGCGACGTTGCGCCATTGCGCGCCGCCGTCGGTCGAGCGCCAGATCACGCCGCCAGCGCCGCTCGCCCACGCCACCGAAGCATCGACCGCGCTGATTCCCCGCAGGCTCGCGTCGCCTGCCGCCGTCACGCGCCACGACGAAGCGTCGTCGCCATCGCCGCGCGGAGCGACGCAGGCTGCGACCAGGAGGAGAGCGAGACAAACGCGCGACAAGGCGGGTCGAGGCATGGCGTGAGGCATCAGTATCTTGACGCAGCGGTCGGGCAGCCACGGCCGCGCTCGCTCGCATGCGTCCCAACCTCGTCGCCGTCGCCGCTCTCGTCGCCGCACCGCTGCATGCACAGGGCGAACGCGATCCGGACTGGGCCTTCCGCCCGTGGCGCACCGCCAATCCGCCGGCTGTCGCCGACGCCGCCTGGGCGACGCATCCGATCGACCGGTTCGTCCGCGCGAAGCTCGACGCCGCCGGCGTCGCTCCCGTGGGCGTCGCCGACAGGCGCACGCTGATCCGCCGCGCCACGTTCGCGCTCACCGGACTGCCGCCGACGCCGGACGAGGTCGAAGCCTTCCAAGCCGACGCTGCGCCCGACGCGTTCGCCCGCGTGGTCGATCGCCTGCTCGCGTCGCCGCACTACGGCGAGCACCAGGCGCGCGCGTGGCTCGACCTCGCGCGCTACAGCGACAGCAACGGGCTCGACGAGAACCTCGCCTTCGCCAACGCGTGGCGCTACCGCGACTGGGTCGTGCAGGCGCACAACCAGGACCTGCCGTACGACCGCTTCGTCGCCATGCAGATCGCCGGCGACCTGCTCGCCGACGATCCGGCGATCGGCGTCGACGGCTACGTCGCGACCGGCTTCCTGGCGCTCGGGCCGCGCATGCTCGCCGAGCAGGACAAGGAGAAGCTCGTGCTCGACACGGTCGACGAGCAGGTCGACCTCGTCGGCCGCACCGTGCTCGGCCTGACCATCGGTTGCGCCCGTTGCCACGACCACAAGTTCGACCCGATCCCGACGGCTGACTACTACGCGCTCGCCGGCGTGTTCCGCAGCAGCAAGAGCTTCCACAACCTCGACCACGTCTCGCGCTGGTTCGACCGCGAGGCTGCCAGCGACGCCGCCATCGCCGCGCGCAAGGCCGCGGAAGCGCGCCGCGACGACGCCGAGAAGGCCTACGCCGCCGCCGCGATGGCCGCCGCCGACGAGCTGCGCGCCCGCATCGTCGGTGACGCCGGCCGGTACCTGCTCGCTGGCCACGAACTGCTGCGGCGCTCGCTGTTCACGCAGGCGGAGGACGCCACCGCCACCAGCCTCGGAGCCGACGACCGTGTCTACGGCGACGCCGCGACCAAGATCCTGCACACGCAGGGCGGTGGCGAGCAGTTCGCCGAGTGGCGGCTCGAGGCGCCAGCGGCGGGGCGCTTCCACCTTGCCGTGCGCTATGCCGCCCAGGAAGCGCGGCCGATGCGCGTGCGGCTCGATGGCGCCGTCGTCGCCGACGCGGCGCTCGCGGCGACGACCGGCGGCTGGCGCCCCGAGCACCAGCAGTGGCACGGCGTGGCGGTCGTCGAGCTCACGCCGGGCGCGCACACGCTGCGCCTCGAGGCCATAGGCCCGCACGTGCCGCACCTCGACGCCGTGCTGCTGACGCCCGCGGACCATGCCACCGACGCGGACCTGTTGGCGCCGGTCGTACGCCAGGCAGCGACCACCCTGGCCACCAGCCAAGCGAACGCCGTGGCGCGCTTCTGGCTCAGCCTGTGCGACGGCGACGACGCTGGCTTCGCGGCCCGCGCGCGGGCCGCGCAAGGCAAGGAGCACGGCGCGGAACACGTCGCGGAACACGGCAACGGCGG
>JBEITC010000389.1:0-3956 GCA_040375075.1 Planctomycetota bacterium
CGGCGGCCGGTCGCGCAAATCGTCCGCGCCGCGCGCTTCCTTGCGCTGCGCCGTCCCGCTACGTTCGCCGCCGGTCGTGTGTCGTGAGGAAATCGGTCATGGTCGTCCTGTCGCAGTCGGGTGGTTGGTCGCGCGCGTGCCGTCTGGCCGCGCTGTCGTTGCTGGCGTTCGTCGCGGCGTGCCAGACGCCCGAGCCGGTGGTCGTGAACGCAACGTTCGCGCCGACTGCCGACTTCGGCTCGCGCAGCCCATCACAGGTCGCCGTGCTCGCGGTCGAAGACGGCACCACGGACGCCGACAAGCCCGAGCGCCGCGCGGGTCGCCTGCTGACGTTCTTCCGCCAGGAAGTCATCCGCCAGCTGCCGGGCCGGCTCTTCACGCCGATCAACGCGCCCGCCGTCGACGCCGCGCTCGCCTCGGTCGCCAAGCCGGCCGCCGGCCAGTCGATCGTGCTGCCGGCCAACCTGCAGAAGCTCGCCGGCCACGCCGGCGAGGACGCGGTCTTCGCGCTGCGCGTGAGCGGTTGGGACGAGACCAGCCTGCCGGTCGACAAGACGGTGTGGTTCCAGTTCGAGGCCGTGATGCTGGGCAGCGACGGCGCGGTGCTTTGGAGCGGCCAGATCAACGGCAAGGTCAAGGCCGGCGGTGCTGGTCCAGCGCCGCGCGACCGCGAGGGCGCGGCCCGCAGCTGCGTCGAGCTCGCCGTCCGCGAGATGCTCAATCGGCTGCCGCGCTGCACGCGCTGATCGCCGGGCGGGTCGTCTGGGTCGCGTCGCGCTGGCGTCGTCCGCCGGCAGCCTGTTCGCGCCCGGTCCGTGCCGCGCTGGCGTCTCGCGTTCGGGTTTCGGCCGGGTCGGGCGGATGTGCCCCTTGCGATCGCCGGGGGGCGGCCGGTAGCATCTTCGCCCTTACTGTTCGATACCAAACCGCCCGCAAGGGCCGACCGTGCCGCTGGAATCCCTGTTCTGGTGCACCGGTCAGAAGCGAAAGCAAAGGAATCCAGGGATGACCATCTCCGCCGAAGCCAAGAAGACGACGATCGCCGAGAACCGGCGCCACCCCACCGACAGCGGTTCCCCCGAGGTCCAGATCGCGGTCCTGACGGCCCAGATCATCGAGTTGACCGCTCACATGCAGCGGCACCCGAAGGACTACCACAGCCGCCACGGCCTTCTGATGAAGGTCAACCGGCGCAACAAGCTCGGGACGTACCTGCGCCGCACGGACGCGGCCAAGTACGAGGCGCTCGCCCAGAAGCTGGGCCTGCGCAAGTGACGCTGACTGACGGGTGACGCGGATCCTCCCGCGCGGCGCGCGCGACGCACGCCGCCCCTGACCGGCCGGAAGCCCGGTCAGACCCAACGCCGCCTCACGGATGGGGCGGCTTCATCCAGGCCCAGGCGCATTGCCCGGGCCGCCCGCGGCGCGGGCCCCCGAGGAACGGGGGGCGCAGCGGTTCCGCCGGCCCGCGGCACAACGCCCCGGAGCCGGAGGGTGGGTTCGCCCGCCCGACGTGCCTGTCGTCCCAGGCCCCATGTGGGGGCGGACCGCAGCCGCGCAGCCTGAAGAAGAGAACGAAACGAGAACCAACCTCATGGCAAGCAAGAAGAAGGCAGACGATTCGCCGGCCCCGGCCAGCAAGCCGAAGACCACCCGCAAGCCCGCCGTCGCGAAGGAAAGCGCCCCGAAGGAGAGCGCCCCGAAGGATGGTGGCAAGGCCCGCGCCGCTGCGGCCGCCGCCCCGGCAGCCGCCGCCGTGCCCGCCCCGACCGGCAAGGTCGTCGTCGAGCGCGTCATCGGCGGCCGCACGCTGACGCTCGAGACCGGCCGCATGGCCAAGCTGTCGGACGGCGCGGTCGTCGCTCGCTACGGCGACACGATGGTGCTCGCCACCGCCAACCACCAGAAGGCGATGGACGGCATCGACTTCTTCCCGCTGACGGTCGACTACCGCGAGAAGACCTCGGCCGCCGGCATGATCCCGGGCGGCTTCTTCAAGCGCGAAGGCCGGCCGACGACGAAGGAGATCCTCGCCTGCCGCATCATCGACCGCTCGATCCGGCCGATGTTCCCGGATGGCTTCAAGCGCGAGGTGCAGATCCTCTCGCAGGTGCTGTCGACCGACCGTGAGAACGACCCCGACGTGCTGGCGGCGATCGCCAGCTTCGCCGCGGTCGCGCTCAGCTCGCTGCCGCACGGCGCGACGCTCGGCATGGTCCGCATCGGCTGCATCGACGGCAAGCTGTCGATCAACCCGCTGTGGAGCGAGATCCAGAGCGAGAAGAACACGCTCAACCTGACCGTCGCGGGCCACAAGGACGCGGTCGTGATGGTCGAGGCCGGCGCCGAGGAAGCCTCCGAGGAGCTGATGCTCGAGGCCCTGCAGCTCGCGCACGACACCTGCAAGCAGGTCGCCGAGATGGTCGAAGAGCTGGTCGCCAAGGCCGGCAAGCCGAAGATGGCGTTCATGCCGCCGCAGCACGATGCGGCGCTGGTCAAGGCGATCGAGGACGAGTTCGGCGACGAGTTGCGCGCCGCCCCGGTCACGCTCGGCACCAAGCAGGTCCGCAGCGCCGCGACCAAGGCCGCCAAGGAGAAGGCGAGCAAGAAGTTCCACGCGCCCACCGGCTCGTCGTCGGACGAGCAGAAGGCCTGGAACGCCAAGGTCGGCGCCATCCTGACGGACATCGTCAAGGACGCGGAGCGCCAGTCGATCCTGAGCGGCCGTCGCGCCGACGGTCGCGACCACGTGACGGTGCGCCCGATCACGATCGAGGTCGGCGTGCTGCCGCGCGTGCACGGCTCGGTGCTGTTCACCCGCGGCGAGACGCAGGCGCTCGGCGTCGTCACGCTCGGCGGCACCGATGACCAGCAGATCATCGACGGCCTGATGCCGGAGCAGAAGAAGCGCTTCCTGCTGCACTACAACTTCCCGCCGTTCTCGGTCGGCGAGGTCAAGCGCGTCGGCACCCCGGGCCGTCGCGAGATCGGCCACGGCGCGCTCGCCGAGCGCGGCCTCGAGGCCATCCTGCCGTCGCGCGCTGAGTTCCCCTACACGATCCGCGTCACCAGCGAGATCCTGGAGTCGAACGGCAGCTCGTCGATGGCGACGGCGTGCTCCGGCACGCTGGCCATGATGGACGCCGGCGTCCCGATCAAGCAGCCGGTCGCGGGCATCGCGATGGGCCTGGTCATGGAGGGCAAGCGCTACGCCATCCTGACCGACATCCTCGGCAGCGAGGACGCGTGCGGCGACATGGACTTCAAGGTCGTCGGCACCGGGCGCGGCATCACCGCGCTGCAGATGGACATCAAGTGCGACGGCCTGACCCGCCAGATCATGGCGCAGGCGCTCGAGCAGGCGAAGCAAGGCCGCCTGCACGTGCTGCGCGAGATGCTCAAGGCGCTGAAGTCGCCGCGCGCCGAGCTGAGCCCGAACGCGCCGCGGCTGGAGTCGGTGCAGATCCCCAACGAGAAGATCGGCCTGATCATCGGCCCGGGCGGCAAGAACATCCGGGCGATGCAGGAGAACTTCGAGTGCAAGATCTCCGTCGAGGACGGCGGCATGTGCACCGTCACCGGCGCCAACTCGGACAAGGTCAAGAAGTGCGTGGAGCACATCCGCGCCATGACCGCCGAGGTCACGCTGGGCGCGATCTACGAAGGCCGCGTCACCGCCATCAAGGAGTTCGGCGCGTTCGTCGAGATCCTGCCGAGCCAGGAAGGCCTCGTGCACGTCTCGGAACTGTCGGACAGCTTCATCCGCGCCGTCACGGACGTCGTCCGCATCGGCGACGTGCTCAAGGTCAAGGTCATCGCGATCGACGACTTCGGCAAGGTCAAGCTGAGCCGCAAGGCCGTCATCCTGGCCGAGCGCGGCGCCACCGGCGGCGCCACCGGCGGCGCGCCGGCGGCCGAGGGCGGCGCCCCGGCGCCGGCTCCGGCGTCGATGCCGC
>JBEITC010000668.1:0-1574 GCA_040375075.1 Planctomycetota bacterium
CGCCAACGAAGGCATCGTCGATCCCGGCGAACTCGCTCGGCACGCCGGCGAACTGCGCGAGCGCGGCGTGCGCACGTCGACGGTCGGCATCGGTTCCGGCTACTCGCCCGCCCAGTTGCTCGCCATCGCCGAGGCCGGCGGCGGCCGCATGCACGACGCCACCGAGTCGTCGGAGATCGCCGAGGTGCTGCTCGCCGAACTCCGCGACGCGCTCGCGACGACGGTCGACGGCTTCGAACTGGCGCTCACGCTGCCGCCCGGCGTGCGCGCGCAGGTCTACGGCACGGCGCCGTTGGTGGTCGGTTCGCATGGCGTCCGTGTGCAGCTCGGCGCGCTGCTCGGCGGCGCGAGCCGCGTGTGCGTGCTCAAGCTGACGTTCCCGCCGGGCGCGGTGGGGCAGTGCCTGCGCATCGACGCGCGCGCGTCGTGGCTGGCGCCGCTCACGGGCAGCGCGCACGCCGTCGACCTGCCGTCGGTGGAACTGCGCTACGGCCGGACCGCCGACTGCCTGGCGCAGCCGCGCGACCTCGCGCTCGCGCTCGCCGTCGTGCGGCAGTGGCACGCCTTCGTCGTTCACCGCGCGATGACCGTCAACCAGAGCGGGGACCACCGCGCGGCGCACGAGTTCGCGCGCGGCGAACTGCGCTACTTCGCGCGCTACGCCGAAGACGTCCCGGGCGGTCGCGAACTGGCGGACGCGCTGGCGCGGTACGCGCCGGAGATGATGCGCATGCACGCAGGGGAAGACGCCAAGGAGATCCTGCTGGCGTCGTACAAGCGCGGCCGCGGCGAGGACGACCGACGCCTGCGTTCGCGCGGCACGCTCGAGGACCAGATGGGCGGGCTGTACGGATCGAACCAGCCGTGAGCGGGTCGGGCGCGCAGGATGGCTCGGCGGCGCCGCGGCGGGCGTGCGGCTTCCATCCGAATCGGCCGCCGCGGTCGGTGCGCGCGTACTTCGGCCTGCACCGCGGCGAACTCGTGCTGGTCGACTTCCAAAACGAACGCGATGCCTGGATGGAGTCGCCGCATCCGCGGGATGGCAATCTGGTGGTCGAGGACGTCCAGCGCGTCCCTGCCGAGCAGGCGAGCCTGTCCAATCACTTCCCCGGGCGCGGCGAGGGGTGTTGGACGCTCGCCTACGACTACCCCGGCAGCTGGTCGACGGCGCTCGTGCTGGCGGTCGGCTCGGCGCTCGGCGGCAAGCTCACGACGACGCGCAGTTCGGGCATGCCGGGCGGCATCGGCGCCGACAGCGGCGAGGTCTGGCTGGCGTTCCTCGACGGCGGCGTCGGCGTGCGGCTCGACCTCTGCCAGGACGAGGTGACCAACGCGATCGAAGGCTTCCAGACGACGACGATCCGCGGGCCGGCCGCGCTCGCCGCGGTGTTCGACGCCCTGCGCTTCGAGATGCCGTCGGACTTGCTGCGCGACGTGCAGCCGCCGGACTTCGCCGCCGTCGCGCGCTTCGTCGATCGGCGTCTGCGCGCGAAGGCGCGGCGACGCGAGCTGCAGCGGGCGCGGCGCGCTGCCCGCGCGGCCCAGACGGCGCTGCCGTCGCCGGGCGCGTGACG
>JBEITC010000495.1:0-2876 GCA_040375075.1 Planctomycetota bacterium
CCCGGCTGCCGCAGCTGCCGCGCCGGCCGCGCTGCCGCGCGACCTGCCGCCGCGCGCGCCCGGCGACGGCTCGATCCGCGTCGGCATCGTCGGCTTCGGCGTGCGTTCGCGGCAGCTGCTCGGCGAGTTCCTCGCCGATCCGAAGTGCACGATCGTCGCCGTCGCCGACGTGGTCGCGGCGCGCGCGCAGGAAGGCGCGCGGATCGCCGACGAAGGCCGCAAGCGCCACGTCTGCCGCATCGCCGCCGACTGGCGCGACGTGATCGCCGATCGCGAGGTCGACGCCGTGCTCGTCGGCACGCCCGACCACTGGCACGCCGAGCCGGCGATCGCCGCGGCGTTGGCCGGCAAGCACGTCTTCTGCGAGAAGCCGCTGACGCTGACGATCGCCGAAGGCCGCGCCATCGCCGCCGCCGTCGCCGCGACCGACGTCTGCTTCCAGACCGGCTCGCAGCAGCGCAGCGAGTTCGGCCACCACTTCGTGCGCGCGGCCGAGGCCGTGCGCAACGGCCGCATCGGCAAGGTGCGCCGCATCACCATCCACACCGGCGATCCGGCGATCGCGTGCGACCTGCCCGCGCAGCCGCTGCCCGAGGGCATCGACTGGGACGGCTGGGTCGGGCAGGCGCCGATGCGCCCGTTCCACGCCGACCTGTGCCCGATCGGCATGCACGGCCACTTCCCGGCGTGGCGCAAGTACCGCGAGTACGCCAACGGCGGCCTCGCCGACATGGGCGCGCACCACTTCGACATCGCGCAGTGGGCGCTCGGCATGGACCACAGCGGCCCGGTGCGCGTGCTGCCGCCGGCGGACCGCGAAGCCAAGCGCGGCCTCGTGCTCGTCTACGCCGATGGCTGCGAGATGGTCCACGGCGGCCCGACCGACTGCACGTTCGAGGGCGAACTCGGCACGATCGAGTGCTCGCGCGGCCACAGCCGCGCCTTCCGCGGGACCGACCGCAGCGCGCCGGACGCGCCGGAGCTGCTGGCCGAGCCGAAGGACGGCGAGCTGCGCTTCCCGCGCAACAAGGGCCACGTCGCCGACTTCCTCGCCGCGATCCGCGAGGGCCGCGACCCGATCTGCACCGCCGAGATCGGCCACCGCACCGCGACCGTCTGCCACCTCGCGTCGATCGGCTACCGCCTCGGCCTGCCGCTGCAGTGGGATCCGGTCGCCGAGCGCTTCGTCGGCGACAACGCCGCGGCCGGCAACGCGCTGCTCGGCGCGCCGGTGCGGCCGCACGCCTGATCGCCGCGCGCCGCGCTACGCCAGCAGCGCGCGCGCGACCTTCGCCGGCTCGACGCCGGTCAGCCGGTCGTCGAGGCCCTGGTGGCGGAAGGTGAAGCGCTCGTGGTCGATGCCGAGCTGATGCAGCAGCGTCGCGTGCACGTCGTGCACCGACACGCGATCCTGCACGGCGCGGTAGCCGAAGTCGTCGGTGGCGCCGTGCGCGTGGCCGGCGCGGAAGCCGCCGCCGGCGAACCACATGGTGAACGCCTGCATGTGGTGGTCGCGGCCGTCGCCCTGCGCCATCGGCGTGCGGCCGAACTCCGAGCCGAACACGACGATCGTGTCGTCGAGCATGCCGCGCTGCTTGAGATCGGTGAGCAGCGCCGCCGCGCCCTGGTCGACCTCGCGCGCGGTGCCGGCGGAGTGCTCCTTCACCGCGCCGTGGTGGTCCCAGTCGCGGTGGTAGAGCTGCACGAAGCGCACGCCGCGCTCGAGCAGGCGGCGCGCGAGCAGGCAGTTGCGGGCGAACGCGCCGTCGCCCGGCGTCGCGCCGGACATGTCGAGCACGCCCTGCGGCTCGCCGCGCAGGTCGGTCAGCTCGGGCACGCTGGCCTGCATGCGGAACGCCAGCTCGTACTGGCGCAGCCGCGCGCCGATCTCCGGATCGCCGAGCCGCGCCTCGGCGAGGCCGTCGAGCCGGCGCACCGCGTCGACCACGTCGCGCTGGCGCGCGCCGTCGACGCCGGCCGGCGACTGCGCGTACAGCACGGGCTCGCCGCCGCCGCGGAACAGCACGCCCTGATGCTGGCCCGGCAGGAAGCCGGAGTGCCACTGCCGCGCGGCGATCGGCTGCTTCTGGCCGAAGGCGCCGGTCGACACCATCACCACGAACGCCGGCAGGTCGCTCGCCTCGGCGCCGAGCCCGTACGACAGCCACGAACCCATCGCCGGCCGGCCCTGGTTCATGGTGCCGGTGTTCATGAACGTGTGCGCCGGATCGTGGTTGATCGCGTCGGTGTGCAGCGAGCGCACGATGCACAGGTCGTCGGCGCACTGGCCAAGGCGCGGCCAGATCGACGCCATCGACTGGCCCGAGCGACCGCGCCGCACGAACGGGTGCTGCGGCGCGAGGATGCGCAGCGCCTGGCCCTGCAGCTGCGCGATCTGCTGGCCCTTGGTCAGCGACTCCGGCATCGGCTCGCCGTCGCGCCGGCGCAGCTCCGGCTTGTCGTCGAACGTGTCGAGGTGCGTCATGCCGCCGGCCATGTAGAGCCAGACGATGCGCTTGGCCCGCGGCGCGAAGTCCGGCAGCCGGCGCGCGCGCGCCGGGTCCTGCGCGGTCGCGCGCTCGCCGAGCGACGACAGCGCCATCGCGCCGAGGCCCATGCCCGAGCGGCGCAGGAAGGCGCGGCGCGCCAGCAGCAGCGGCAGTTCGTGCGGGCGGACGTTCATGGGCGGGTGATGGTCTCGTGCAGGTTGAGCACGACGCGCGCGACGCTGGTCCACGCCGCGAGCTCGGCGGCATCGACGTCGGCGGGGCGCGGCGCGCTGCCGACGGCCAGCAGCGCGTCGGTGGCGGTGCGATCGGCGGCGAAGTGCGCGCGGTGCGCCGCGAGCAGCGCCGTCAGCGCGTCGAGTTCGTCGG